>NZ_JBDGML010000114.1:0-51173 GCF_057655195.1 Arthrobacter sp. Soil_N43 | reverse complement strand
CAACCGGCACGCCAAACAAGCGAACCATTCACAGGCTGTTCAGAAGGGGATTTGGCCGCCTCCGGTAACCAGCTTCCCGCCGGCCCCCTCTCGGCGACTTAGAAAACAATACACCCACCCAACCCCCACCGCAAACCCACCCGAACTGGCCTGTGGTGCGGCTAAAAACCGCGTGATTCCGCGGAACCGCAGGGGAATCTGACGACAAAACCGGGGGTCGGCGTCGTAATTCCGTTCTGTGTGGTGCGTCACGCGCAACCTAGCGCGGAATGCGCCGGGCGAAAACGCAAAAAAGGGCCGGCAACCAAACGGTTGCCGGCCCTTTTTCAAGCAGCTGGAATCAGCGGTGCTGAATTACCAGGAAGACTTGGTGATGCCCGGGAGCTCACCGCGGTGAGCCATGTCGCGGAAACGAACACGGGAGATGCCAAACTTCTGGAAGGTACCGCGGGGACGGCCGTCGATGATGTCGCGGTTACGCAGACGGATCGGGGAGGCGTTGCGGGGCAGCTTCTGCAGGCCGAGGCGTGCAGCTTCGCGTGCTTCATCAGTCGCGTTGGGGTCAACCAGGGTCTTCTTCAGCTCGAGGCGCTTTGCGGCGTAACGCTCAACGATGACCTTGCGCTGCTCATTACGAGCAATCTTGGACTTCTTAGCCATGTTTAGCGCTCCTCTCGAAATTCGACGTGCTGGCGGATCTTGGGGTCGTACTTCTTCAGGACCAGGCGGTCCGGGTCGTTACGACGGTTCTTACGGGTGACGTAGGTGTAACCCGTGCCCGCGGTCGACTTGAGCTTGATGATCGGACGTACGTCCTTGTCCTTAGCCACTAGAGCTTCACCCCTCGTGCAAGAATGCTGGCAACGACTGCGTCGATGCCGCGTACGTCGATGGTCTTAATGCCCTTTGCAGAAACCTGCAGGGTGACATTGCGGCGCAGGGACGGAACCCAGTAGCGCTTCTTCTGAATGTTCGGGTCGAACCGGCGCTTGTTGCGGCGGTGCGAGTGCGAAATGCTGTGTCCAAAGCCCGGCTCGGCTCCGGTCACCTGGCAGTGTGCTGCCATGACGACTCTCCTCTGAAAAATGATTGAAACGGCTGGCAGCGTTCTGCGTCACCGTGCGGCAGGCGGCGTCCGCATCCAGTCCCCATCCGTTTTCATCATTCCGCAGGCATAAATTCTTCGGCAAGACCGGGAATCCGTGCTGCGGCGAAGTACGATGGGCCGCGGGCACCGGGCAATGGAAACCACTGCGAAGTGCCGGGATGCTGGGCGAATACAGGAATGCACGCAACTTGAGCCCCTAACTACCGGCCTGCGGGACTGTTATTACTGCTTACAGCCACTGCCAACCGGAGCAATTGCACACGCTCCGCGCCACCTAGCGCCTACCAAGTCTACGAGACGCGGGAATTAAAGGCTAATCCGGCGGCGCAAGACGCTTAGAGGCGGGTGAGTTGCGCGTACTTCGGCCGGAGGCCGTCGCCCGAGGATTTTCCGGTGACGCGCCGGACAACCCAGGGCGCAGCGAACTCGCGGAACCATTGCGCATTCGCGCGAAGGGCTTCGACCCCTCTGAGCTCGGGCACCGGAGTCATGGGCGGAACGTCGATGGAGTGGTCATGCTCAAGCACGGTGAGGACGCGCTTGGCCATGTTGGCGTGCCCGGCTGAAGACATGTGCATGCGGTCCTTGGCCCACATGCCCCAGTCGTAATACTCGTTGAAGCGCCAGCAGTCCACCAGCAGCGCTCCGTGGTCTCCGGCGATGCCGCGCACGAGTTCGTTGTAGATGGCAGTGCGGCCGCGCATGGTGCCGAACACCTTTGAGCCGCGGGCGTCGAAACCGGTGAACATCACCACCGTGGCGCCGGTCGCCCTGAGTTTGCGGATCCCGGCGTCGTACTCCTCGAGCAGGTTGTCGATGTCGACCTTGGGCCGGAGGATGTCATTGGCGCCGGCGTAGATGCTCACCAACGTGGGTTGCAGTTCGACGGCGGCGTCCACCTGCTCGGTCATGATCTGGCGCAGCTTCTTGCCGCGGATGGCAAGGTTCGCGTAGCCAAATCCAGGATCGGCGGCACCGAGTTGCTCGGCAACCCGGTCTGCCCACCCGCGGACACCATTGGGGCGGGCGGGGTCGTCGTCACCGACGCCTTCCGTGAAGGAGTCTCCCAAGGCTACGAAGCGGGACATGAAATCCATGGGTCCAGTCTGCCAGCAGTTGCCGCGAGCAACCAAGGCGGGCCTGATCTCGGTGGCCGCTTCGTGGTGGCCGCTTCCGGGCGGCTACTTCCTGGGTGGTGTCTGTTCGCGGAGAATCCAGTGGTTACTGTCCAGGCGAGCAACGATCTTTTCCCCGATGCGCGCAAGGTCAGTGACGTCTTGCTCCGTCAGGGCGTCAAGGAACAGGGAGCGGACGGACTCCACATGACCCGGAGCCAGGCCCACAATCGTCTTCATGCCCTGCTCCGTCAGGTGCGCGGTGGTCACACGTGCATCGCCTGGATGCGGCCGGCGTTCCACCCATCCACGGCTTTGGAGTTTGGTGACCACGTGGGAAAGCCTGGAGAGTGACGCGCTGGTCCGGGCAGCCAATTCACTCATGGGCAGAAAGCGCCCCTCGGCCTCGGAGAGCATCGCCAGAACGTTGTAGTCGAACAGCGACAACTTGCCGGCCGTGTGCAGCTGGGTATCCAGGGCCGCCGGCAGCATGGTGTTGATGCTCAGCTGGGCGAGCCAGGCCCGGCGTTCATCGGCGTTGAGCCAGCGCGGTTCGGTCATGGCTCCATCCTAGGAGAAAAGAAGATTGACGGTTCAAGCGGCGCACCTTCACGGGAAGGCAATCCGACAGAAACGGTAGGCTGGCGGGCATGTACGTAGTTTCCCTGACATACAAGGTTGCCCAAGACATCGTGGACTACCACCTGGATGCCCACGTGGCCTGGCTTAAGGACGCCTTCGACGAGGGCGTATTCATGGCCGCCGGCAGGAAGGTCCCCCGCACGGGCGGCCTGCTGCTGTCGAAGGCCGACCGGCAGACGCTGGACGCTTCCATCGCACAGGACCCGTTCTACGTCAACGGCGTGGCTGAGTTCGAAGTCATGGAATTCGCTGCAACCCGCGTGGCTCCGGGGTTTGAGAACCTGCTGGACCAGCCTGGGCCGCCGAACTAGCCGGCTCAGCGCTCGGCCTGTTCGGTCAGCTTCTTCAGACCGCCCTTGCGCGGCACCTTCACAGGCTCGGGCCAGCGCGGGCTGAGGTTGTCCCCCAGCGTCACACCACGGAGTTTCCGTCCGAACAGCGGGAGCACCCAGTCGTTCACCCAGCGTCTTTGACGTCTCTCCCAGTCGCGGAGCGTAATTCTCGACGGGGGCTCCCACTCCTTGAGGCTGATCTTGTGCGGCACGCCCAGGTGGTCCAAGACCTGAGCGGCCACGTATTTGTGGCCTGCCTTGGACATGTGCAGGCGGTCCGCGTCCCACATCCGGCGGTCCTGCAGGGCGTCGAAGCACCAATAGTCCACCAGCACGGCCCCGTATTTGGCAGCAAGTTCCCGCACCCGCTCGTTATAGGCGGCGTTTCTCTTTTTCAACGGTTCCAGCAGCGCGGACACCCTGACGTCGAATCCGGTGAACAGCACCAGGGTGGCACCGGTTCTGGCAAGCTCCGCCACGAGCGCCTCGTACTGGACCATGAGCACATCCATGTCCGTGCCGAAGTCCAGGATGTCGTTGCCGCCGGCGTACAGCGTAATGAGGGTCGGTTCCATGGCCAGCGCCGGTTCCAGCTGTTCGGCGATGACGTGGCGCAGCCGTTTGCTCCTGATGGCGAGGTTGGCGTACTCCCAGCCCGGCTCCGCCTTGGCGAGCCGCTCCGCCACGCGGTCGGCCCAGCCTCGCACACCGTTGGGCAGATGCTTGCTCCGGTCCCCCACCCCCTCGGTGAACGAATCACCCAAGGCCACATATCGGCGTCGCCCACCCCGATCCGGAAGCAAAGGATAAGAACCCATCCGCACAAGGTATCCACCCGGAGAAACACGGAGGGAAACCGCAGGTGAACGCCAACTCACACCGACCAAACGTGAGGGAGCGTCAGACAACACACGGCCCAAACGTGAGGGAGCGTCCGGCAACACACCGACCAAACGTGAGGGAGCGTCAGGGTTAGAGTTCGGCCTTCCCCTGCCGCCAGTACCCCATGAAGGCAACCTGCTTCCGATCGATGCCGACGTCCCGGACCAGGTAGCGCCGCAGGTCCTTGATGACGCCGGCCTCGCCCGCCATCCAGGCATAGAAGGGCATGGCACCAGCGGGCACGGCCGGGTTCTTGGTGGCGCCGATGGCCGCGGTATCCATGCGCGCCGGCGTCTCCCACAGGATGTCCTGGTCGACGTTGACGTCCTCCGGCTCCGGGCCTGCCGCCGCGCCGGTGGACTTGATGCCCACCCAGCCGGGCACCGGGACGGCGGCGCGGACAGCTTCCTGCAGCAGTTCCCCGTGCGGACGCGAGCGTCCGATCGCGGCACCGCGGGCGAGCCAGGTGATGTCGACGTCGGCAGCTGTCTGGAGATCGAGGAAGTCGCCGGCCTCCGGGACTTCCAGGAACGCGTGCCCGGTCATGTACTCCGGAAGGCTTTCCAGGATGGCGCTGATGGCAGGAACGGCTGTCTCGTCACCCGCCAGGAGGACGCGCTGTGCCAGGCCCGGCCGCCACTCAATGCCCGAGTAGATCTCCGCCGTCACGCAGTGCGCGGCCCGGTTGTTCGGCCCGATGATGGTCAGGGCATCGCCCGGGCGGGCGTTGAGAGCCCAGTTGGCCGCGGGGCCGCCATGACCGGCAGCATCAAAATGCATCACGAAGTCGACGTCGATCTCGGGGTACACGGCGTCCAGCCGGGCCTGCCGCACGGTGTAGGTGCGCATGGAGCCACGGATCGCCGGGTCCATGGCGAGCCACTCCTTGTACCAGCCGGTGTTTTCCATGTGGAATGGCGGCAGCTCAAGCGGGGTGCCGTCGTCGGCAAGGGAAGGGATCACGAGCTTGATGCGCAGGTCCATAGTCCTGCCGTGCACGCCAAAATCCCGCAGCGAGTAGCCGCCCAACGTGATGCGGCGGAAGTTGGCGCCGAGCTCCTGGACGGCGCTGACCGTGACGTCGAAGGCGAGCGTCATCGGTTCGGTGGCGAGCTGCGGCATCGCCCCGGACCTTTCTCGCGGCATGGCCTTCGTGGCTGTTCCTGCGGGGCCGTTGACTGAGCTCATGAGACCAACTCCAGGGTTGTGGTTGCGGCTTTTGGGGCGGCGTGGTGGCGGCCGATCGGGATGATCAGCGGGGTACCGGACACGGGGTCCGGCAGAACGCGGGATTCCAGGCCGAAAACTTCCAGGACGAGCTCCTCGGTGATCACTTCGGCAGCCCCTCCCTCGGCGACGATCCGGCCGCCTTTGAGGGCGATGACGTGGTCCGCGTACCGGGCAGCCAGGTTGAGGTCGTGCAGCACGATGGCCACCGTGGTGCCGCGCTGCCGGTTGAGGTCGGTCACAAGGTCCAGCACCTCCACCTGGTGCGCGAGGTCCAGGTACGTGGTGGGCTCATCGAGCAGAAGCACGTCCGTTTCCTGTGCCAGGGCCATGGCGATCCACACACGCTGCCGCTGCCCGCCGGACAGCTCGTCGACGTTCCGCCCGGCAAGGTCCAGCGTCTCGGTGGTTTCCAGCGCGCGCTGGACCGCGGCGTCGTCCTTTTCTGACCAGCTGCGGAAGAAGCCCTGGTGCGGGTACCGGCCGCGGCCCACCAGGTCCCGGACGGTGATGCCGTCGGGGGCGGTGGGGTGCTGCGGCAGCAGGCCCAGGGCGCGGGCCAGTTCGCGGGCGGGGAGGGAGTGGATGTCCTTGCCATCGAGCGTGACCGTTCCGCCGGCGGGTTTGAGCAGCCGGGACAGCCCCCGAAGGAGCGTGGACTTGCCGCAGGCGTTGGCGCCCACGATCATGGTCACCCTGCCCTCCGGGATCTCCGCGGTTAGCCCCTCCACGACGCGCCGCTGGTCGTACTGCAGCGTCAGGTCCTTCGCTTTGAGAACAGCCATGTCAGGCATCCTTTCGGTTGGCGGTGACGAGAAGCCAGAGCAAGAAGGGGGCGCCCAGGGCGCCGGTGACCACGCCGACTGGCAGTGCTGTGCCGTCCAGCAGCAGCGGGGCGATGTTGGCGGCGAAGTAGTCGGCGGCCAGGACTATCAGGGCGCCCACCAGGGCCGACGCCGGGAGGCTGGCTTTGCCGGCGAAGCGGCGGGCGATGGGGCCGGCCAGGAAGGCGACGAAGGCAACCGGCCCGGCCGCCGCCGTCGCCACCGCTGCCAAGGCAACTGCGGTGAGCACCACGCCCAGCCGGGTGCGGTGCACCCGAATGCCGAGTCCGGCGGCGGTGTCATCGCCGAGTTCGATGATGCGCAGCGGTCCGGCCAGGACCGCGACCGCGGGCATGAGGACCAGGAGGGCGGCCGCCAACACCCCGGCACGGTCCCAGCTCGCGGCGTTGAGTGAGCCGTTGAGCCAGACGAGGGCGTCCGCCGCGGTGCGGATGTCCGTGCGGGTCAGCAGGAAGTTCACCAGAGCGCCGAGGGCCGAGGCAATGCCGACGCCCGCGAGGATGAGCCGGTTGCCGGCCGCGCTGCCGCTTCCGGCGCCGGCTCCGGCCCGCAGCGAGCCGCTGCGGGAGATGCCGTAGATCACTGCCGCCACTCCCAGGGCACCGCCCAGGGCCGCGCCAGAAACGGCGGCACCGGAGGCCCCGAACACGACGATGGCCGTGACGGCGGCGGCGCTGGCACCATAGCTGATGCCGATGACGTCGGGGCTGGCCAGCGGGTTGCGGAGCATGGTCTGGAACAGTCCGCCGGACACTCCAAAGGCGAGCCCGATCATGGTGCCGATGACCGCCCGCGGCAGTTTGCTCTCCATCACGATGAAGCTGGCGCCCGGAATCTTCTCGCCACCGGTGAAGTGGGCCGTGAGGATCCGGAAGAAGTCCGGGATGGTGACGGTGTAGCTGCCGAGCAGGATGCCTGCGGCGAAGAGGATCACGACGGCGGCGCCCAGGATCGCCGTCCGGTTCAGCAGCGTCCGGCGCAGGAACGAAGCGCGAACGGGCAGATAATGCCCTGTTTTCGCGGTTTTGAGGGCATTATCTGCCCGTTCGCGCTGGGGGTGAGGGGCCCCAAGTGTCCGTTCGCGCTGGTCTGTTGGTGCGGGGTTGGTGCTCACAGTCCGGCCCCTTTGCTGCGGCGGACCAGCCACACGAAGACCGGGGCGCCCACGAGGGCCGTCATAATGCCTGCGGGAACCTCGCCCGGGAGCAGCACCACCCGCCCGATGACATCGGAGACCAGGAGCAGGGCCGGGGCGAGCACGAGGGAAAAGGGAAGGATCCAGCGGTAGTCCGGACCGGTCAGGAAACGGACCGCGTGCGGAACCACGAGCCCGACGAACGCGATCGGACCGGCGAGTGCCGTGGCGGATCCGCAAAGCAGCACGATGCCCAGTGCCGTCACCGAACGTGACAGGCCCACCCGCTGGCCGAGTCCCCGGGCAAGGTCGTCGCCGAGGGCCAGGCTGTTCAGGATGCGCCCGGTGGAGAGCACGATCAGCGCCCCCACGGCGAGGAACGGCAGGCCGGGGAGGACCACGGACCAGTCGCGCCCGGCGATCCCGCCCACCTGCCAGAACCGGAAGCGGTCCAGGGTGTCCTGGCTGGACACCAGGATGACGTTCATCAGCGAGTACAGGCCCGCGCTCAGGGCGGCACCGGCCAGGGCGAGCTTGACCGGCGTCGCACCGTCCCTGCCCATGGACGCAATCAGGTACACCACGACGGCGGCGGCTGCGGCGCCGCCGAATGCGAACCAGATGTACCCGCCCAGGGAGGAGACGCCGAAGAGGTAGATTCCCGTGACCACGGCCAGGGCGGCACCGGCGTTCACGCCGATGATGCCGGGATCAGCCAGCGGATTGCGGGTCACACCCTGCATGGCCGCGCCCGCCATGCCCAGCGCCCCGCCGGCCAGCAGACCCATGACGGTGCGCGGGATGCGGGCGTGGATCACGGCGTGATTGCCGTCGGCCGGATCGAACTGCGTGAGCGCCTGCCAGACGGTGGCCAGGGAAAGGCCGCGCGCCCCCACGGCCAGCGACACTGCACAGGCAAGGACAAGTACGACGACGGCGGCGGCCAGCCAGGCGACCCGCCCGGCCGGCGCGCTCCCCCGCCGCGGAGCGGGAACGGGCACTTGTGGCCCTTCCGCCGCGGCCACAGGGGCCCCAAGTGTCCGTTCGCGCTGGGCGCGGGGCACCGTCGTCGTACGTGGTGTCATGGCTGGCTACTGGACCGCGTCGGCAGCTTTGCCCAGCTGTGGGAGGAACGTGTCCAGCGACCACGGCAGGCTCAGAGGAGAGGCGGCCGAGATTGAGAGGGTCAGCGTGTTGTCCGAATCGGCCACGAGGGCACCGTCCTTGACGGCGGGGATCTGGCCGAGCAGCGGGTCCTTCTTGATGGCGTCGGTGGTCTTGGCATCCGGGACCCAGGTCACGAAGATGTCGGAATCCAGCTCGTTGGCCTTCTCAGCGGACCACTCCAGGAAGAAGTCCTTGGAACCCTTTGACTTCTCCTCCACAACCGGCGCCAGCTGCATGCCAATGGAGGACAGGAACCGCGGGCGGTTGTCGTTGGCGGTGTAGACGTTGACGCCGTCGCCCTTGGCGGGCTCCAGGTTGCCGTAGATAAACGTCTTGCCCGCGAGCTGCGGGTACTTGGCAGCCTTCTCCTTGATGGTGGCCTCGGTGTCGGAGATCAGCTTCGCCGCTTCGGCTTCCTTCCCGAGGGCCTTGCCGATGCTGCTGGTGGAATCCTGCCATGACGTGCCATAGGCGACATCGGGGTGGGCCACGACGGGGGCAATCTCGCTGAGCTTCTTGTAGTCCTCTGCGGTCAGGCCCGAGTAAGCACCGAGAATGACATCGGGGTTGAGCTTGGCGATCTCGGTGAAGTTGATGCCGTCCGCCTCGGAGTACTGCGCGGGGGCCTTGTCTGAGCCGAAGCCTGCGCCGAGCTTCTCGAGAGCGGCGTCCTTCCAGGGGGTGGAGCCCTTGTCGTTGCCGCCCCACTCGTTCTTCGGGATACCGACGGGGACCACGTCCAGGGCAATGGCTACATCGTCATTGACCCAGGACACGGTGGCGACGCGCTTGGGCTGCTCCTTGATGGTGGTTTCACCGAAGGCGTGCTTGATGGTGACCGGGAACTGCGTGCTGGACGACTCGGATGTGGAGGCACCCGAGGTGGATGCGGCCGGGCCGGTGGAGCAGCCGGTCAGCGCAAGGGCTGCGGCAGCCGCCACTGCGGTGGCCTTGCCGGCGGTCTTGAGCAGGGCGCGGCGGGTGGTTCCTGCGCCGGGCACACGGCCGGAGCCGGAGAAGAGGGGGGAAGTCACGGAACTCCTTAGATCAATGAAGCGAACGTGAGTAAGGCTAGCCTATCCTCGCTCCAATTAAGAAAGCTTCGTGTCACGTAATTCTCCGCGTGAAGTAAACCGGCAGTTCACCGTGGCGCGTTAGCGCGTCACAGTTTGAGCGTGCCCCGGACTATGCTCACGCTCGAATGCGCCGGATTGCCGTCGAGGGGTTCGTCGGACACGTCCACGATGGGATATGCGGACAGATCCAATCCGGCCGGAACCTCGAAACGTCCCGAGGATGAGTTCATGATGCCCAGGCTGACAAGCCGGGAGAGGTCCGGGGCAATCAGCCACACTTCCTGGTAGCCCTTGGCTTCGGTCTTGTTGAGTTGCACCTCGATGGTGCGCGAGCCGTCCCTGGATTCGGTGACCTTGGCGGATCCTGTGGCCGAGTACTGAGCCAGCGGGGCAAGTTCAGCCTCGGCCACTGGAGGAGCTGGCAGGCCAACGGACAAGGCGATTCCGACGGCGACCACGAGGGCGGCGGCCGCTGCAAGCCAGACGCCGGGCCGTCGGAGCCATGTCACGTTGCTCGCACGCGTCCGGCCCGGGACGGGGCCGGACGGCGCGGTCTCGGCAGGCGCGGTCTCGGCAGGCTCGACGGCCTCGGTCGCGGGCTCAGCGGGAGCTGACGTCAACGGATCCTGCGCTACTGCCTCGGAAAGGCCCAGTTCGCGGTGGATGGCTGCCCAGACGTTCGCGCCCGGAGGTTCCAGCACGCTGGTGTCCGGCGTAGTCCTGACGGCGCTGACCGCCCGCCGAAGGGCCGCATATTCCGCTGCACATTCAGGGCAGGAACGGAGGTGTTCCATGATCTGTCCATCGTCCACTGGCTCGTTCAGGGCGAGCAGGCTCAGAACTTCCGGGTCAGGATGCTGCATGGTCCACCTCCAATCTGCTTCTCAAATGGGACAGGCTTCGACGAATGTGGCTCTTGACGGTACCAAGAGGCAGGTTCAGTTTTTGCGAAATCTGGTGATGGGTCAGGTCCTCATAGAAGGCGAGCCTCATGATGGACCCCTGTGGCTCCCCCAGCCGCTCAAGCTCGCCGTCGAGCAGCAGCCGGTCCGCCAGGACGTCGGCCGGACCCGCGCCCGCATCCTGCTGGCCCTCCGGCCGGACCTCGGCGGCGGCCATGACTTTGCGGGTTTCTCGGGCGGAGGCGGCCAGTGCGTCGGTGATGGCGTTCCTGGTTATTCCCACAATCCACGCCGGCAGCCTTGCCTTGTGCGGATCGAAGGTGGACCGTGACCGCCAGACACGGATAAACACTTCCTGGGTGACGTCGTCGGCTGCTGCGCGATCCCGCAGGGAGCGAAGCGCCAGAGTGTGCACCAGAGGCGAAAACTGCCGGTAGGCCTCAGCCAGGGCCTTCTCATTTCCGGCGGCGAAGGATTCATTGAGCGCCGCGTCCCAGACGGGCGCTGCGGCATCCACGGTGCGGGGAGAAGGGGCTCCGGGGCCCTCTTCAGCTGATTGCGCAGCTCCTGCGGAAGGCGGGTCAGGAAGTGCCAAAAAGGACTCCTTCCCGCCCTCTTCGGCACGGATGAAAGCTGCGATGCGGCTCACGCAGGTACCGCTGTGACTATCACATTGTCGCTGTAGTCCAGTTTCTCGTCCAGCCATCGGCCGCCGCAGGTGACCAGCTTTAGCTCATGCGGGCCATCCCGCCGGAACAGGGCCGCACCATCGAATTTGTCCTTGGCCATCAGGTCCACCGAGACGACCCGGAAGCGAAGGGGCGGGGCGCCCTCGCGCCCCACAGTGATCCGGGTTCCCGCGGAAAGAGACTTCAGCTGCGAAAAAGGGGCCCGATCGGATGTTGTGTCCACATGTGCCGCCACTACCGCCGTTCCTGCCGCGGCGCCGGGGGCCGCTCCGTGGCGGTACCAGCCTGCCTCATCGAAGGCTTCCGGGATCTCCATGGCGCCGTCCGGCGTCACGCTCACTGCCACGATGTCCATGTTGATGGTTGTGCCTGCGACACTCAGGAAGCGCGGGGCGGGGTCCGGCGGGGCCGCTTTGGGCAGCGACGACTGCCGAAGCGGAATCTCTGCCCTGGGGGTGGGAACGGGGGCGCTCGTCCGCGCAGGAGAAGGTGAAGCCAGGCGGGGTGCTGCTGCGTCGGCCGCAGCGGCTTGCGTGGTTCCCGTGGCAAGCGGCGATGCCGGCACGGCTGGGCTTTCCGGCACTGCAGAGGATGACCCGCAGCCCGCCAGGAAAGCGGCTCCCATAAGGAGGACGACTGCGGCAGTCAGCGCCCGCAGCCACGCACTTGCCGGACGGGGCCGAAGCGTCAGGGGCTCCCGCGGCCCGTTCACCGTCGTCGTGCTTTTCATGTCCCTCCGTCCGTGGTCAGGTTTCGGGCTTCATTGAGGTGGGGACAGGAAGGCCGGGCGCCCGGCTTGAGGACGGCCGGGTGCCCGGAGTTTTCCTGCCATTTGGGGCGGGAGTTACTTGGCCCTGCGGATCGCCACCCTGCGGGAGGCAGCAATGCCGCCCAAAAGGAGTGCCAGGCCGGCGGCACCGAAGCCGATGGTGGCTGCGGCCTGGCCTGTGCCGTCGTCAGCTGCGCCCGAGCGTCCGCCCGGAACAGAACCGGGAACTGAATGCAGGCCGTCAATGGTCTGCACAGCGAGCTGCAGGTTCTTGTCCGCCAGGCTGCCCCAGGCGTAGACGATGGTGTGGGTGCCTTCCTTGACGGTGACATCGGCCGGGCCGATCACCGGCTGGGTTGTACCGGCTGCTGCCACGGCGGCCGGGACGGTGCCGGGATCCAGGGTGAGGGTCTTCTCCTTCGGGTTCGAGAGGCTGGAGATGACGGCCGAGCCGCCGGCCAGGACGTCCACGGCGGGCGCTGCAGCCGTGTGGCGGACAGTCAGCTTGCCCTTGCCTGCTGCTATCTGGGAGACATCATTGGTGAAGAGATTCGCAGTAGGTTTGCCGTCCGCCCCAAGGTTGGCCACCGCGGTGTAGTTTCCTTTAGCGGCCAGCTTCACCGTGACCGGCCCGATCACGGGGGCTGAGGCATCTGCGGCGTCAGCTGCAGTGATGGCGATGTCATAGCTGCCAGCCGGAAGAGCCAGCGGCCCGGCCAGGGTGCTGGGCGCGAAATCGTCCAGGGTGCGCTCGCCATTGAGCCAGACGTCAACCGTCAGGCCCGGCACTCCGTGCAGCACGGAAAGCTGGGCGTCCCCTTCAGCAGCGTGGGCAGGGCCGGCGAAAGCGAGTGTTGCCGCCATTGCCAGTGCGCCTGTTGCGAAAATGCTGGTGTGCATGGTTTTCTCCTTCAACGGCCCGCGGTGCGGGCGATTTTTGCTTACACCCCCACTACCGCCGACGGGGCGTGCCCGGATGCATTTGCATGAATAATTCTTGAAAGAAGTTTGAGAAGGCCGCTGCCGTTTTGCTCACAGGAACGAACGAAGGCCCCCGTTCAGAATCATCTGAACGGGGGCCTTCAGCGGGCGGCAAGCCGCGCGACAATCTAGCGGTAGGAGATGCTCAGCAGCAACGCCTTCAGCGCCTGTCCCTCTGCGCCCGCCAGCCAGGCCTTGGCAGCGGCGTCGCTGGCGAACGGCTTCTCGATGAACTGCACCTCCGCCACGAGCACATCCTTTCCGACGCGGATGATCCCGTCCTGGGCCAAGTCGGCGCCGGACGGCGGTGCCCCGGCAGTCAGGTGCATGCGGTAGACCGAGTTGTCTTCCATCCGGTCCGCGTAGAAGGAGTAGTGGGCTACGGGAGCCGGTTGCTGCTGCAGGCCGGGAACCGGCTGGGTTTCGAAGACGTCCCTGGTGACCGGGTGGGTCACGCCGTCGGCAATGTGCCCCGAGTAGACCGTTACCTGCCTGTTGCCGTCGGCGTCGTAGACGGTCGCGGTGCCCGACACCGGCGGCGTGCTCGACCCGGTGAACAGTTCCACCTTCCAGGTGGAAGGGTATTTGAACGACACCTTGTCTCCCGGGAAGGTAAAGGTGGCCAGGTCGGTAGAACCCGGCTCGGCAGTGCCGGCCCCGGCAGCACCCGACGTTGCAGGACTGGGCGCGGCAGCCCCTGACGGCTTCGCGCTGGAGGGTGCAGGCGCGGCCGTCGCCGCAGGCTTTGTCGTTGCCGGCGCCGTGGCACCCGCGGCCGCAGCGGACGGTGTCGCATTGTTGGACGCCGACTGGGCGACTGCCCCGCAGCCGGCCAGGCTGAGGGCGGCGGCAGCGAGGGCGGCAACGACGGTGGCGTGGTGAGCAGAACGCATGATGGTGCCTTTCGTGAGGACGCCGTCAAGCTCGGCAGAGGGTGGCTCTGGCCCGCCGCGTGGGAGTGTATGATGACCCTGGAGGAGCTGTGGCGAAGTTTGGTGCTCACAGATTCGCACGCCAAAGTGCGCTCCCACTAGGGAACCGTCAATAAGTCCATCGATTTGTTATAAAGATCCCGGCAAGGTTACGGGGATGTGGAGCCGCGGCCAACCCCGGCTCAGCGCAGCACGATGTCCACGGGGTTGGCCTCGGACCGCCATTGGCCTCCGGATCCGGGCCTGGCTCCGATCACGGGGGCGGTCAGTACGCCCGAGCGGTTGGTGCGCTTGTCCCGCAGGATCTCCGTCACGGAGCCCAGGTGCCGGGACAGGTCGATCACGTTTTCCGGGGCGGCCAGGAGCAGCTGGAAGCCGAATTCGTGCAGTGCCTTGATGCCGGCGCCGGCGAATTCCTCGGAGGCCAGGACGAACGCTTCGTCCATCATCACGGTGCCGTAGGTTGTGAAACCCTGTTCCGCGATCCCCAGCTGGTAGCTCAGCGCCGCCGCCATTATGAACGCCGTGAAACGCTGCCGCTCACCGCCGGACATGGAGCCGGTGTCGGCGTGCATGAACACGTCGGTCCGCTTGCCGCCGCCCGACTTTCCGGCAGGCACATCCACTTCGCGGTGCTCCTTGCACTGGATGAACAGGTGGCCGCGCACGTCGAGCACCTCCGCCCGCCAGCGCCGGTCCTCCGGGGCCTGCGAACCCAACCGCTTGACCAGCGTTTCCAAGGACTTGTAGCGGTTGGTGAGCTCGGCGTCGTCGTCGGTGTCCGCTCCGGCGGCAGACCTGCCGTGGCGCGAATGCCGGGTTTTCAGCGCGTTCTGGATGGCGTCCTTGAACTGCTTGGCGGTGGCCGGGAGGGTCTGCTTGATGTCCAGTTCCAGGAAGCTGCCTTCATGGAAATTGACCTCGGAGAGAATGCCGTTGAGCGGCAGGATCCGGCTCGTGATGGAGCGGCGTTCCTCGTCCAGCAGGTGCAGCAGCGTGCTGAACGATTCGTGCGTGCGCTGGTTGAAGAACTGCCGGAATTCGGCCTCCTGGGCGGGCAGGCCGTCGCTGACAATCGCGTGGTAGCGGGCCTCGAACTCCCCCGCGGCGCCGATGGACGTGCCGTGGTCGGCCGAGATCGCCGTGCCCCATTCGCGGACGAAACCCTCGAAGATCCGGGTGAGCCGCTCGGCCGTCGCCTGGCCGCGGGATTCCGCGGCGTGCAGGT
Organism: Arthrobacter sp. Soil_N43; assembly: GCF_057655195.1. Taxonomy (NCBI): domain Bacteria; kingdom Bacillati; phylum Actinomycetota; class Actinomycetes; order Micrococcales; family Micrococcaceae; genus Arthrobacter; species Arthrobacter sp. Soil_N43. The sequence continues at coordinate 36,143 of NZ_JBDGML010000114.1, read as the reverse complement.
CCCCCAGCAGCCGGGTTTTGACCCGGGCGGCCAGGTTGTCCAGCTCATGCATTTCCGTCACGTCGCCGAAGCCCTCGAAGTACGGCTCCAGCGCGGCGGCTGCGGAGTCCGACGGCGGAGCCTGGTTCAGGCGGGTCCGCGCCGCTTCCAGCAGCGAATCGGCAGCCGTGAGCTGGCGATCCAGCGCCTTGTACTCGCTCTGCAGCACGGCGGCCGCTTCGGTGCTCGACTGGTGCTTCTGGCGGGCCGCCTCGACATTGGCACGCAGGGGCTCGAGGTCTGCCTGCGCCGCAAGAGCGTCCTTGAGCCGCTGCTCAATCCGGGCAAGTTCGTCCGCGGCGACCACCGCGGAGACCTGCTCCCAGGGACGGTGGTCCTCGGCCACCCGGCGCAGCGCCTCGAGCTGCCGGGACATGCCCTGGTGGGATTCCTCCCTGCTCTGGGCGAGCTCGGCCGCCGTGGCCAGCTCCTGCTGCAGGTCTGCCACCTGCGCCGCGACGAGTTCCATCTTGGAGGCGTTGTCGAAGCCGAGGACGTAGTCCTGGCGGCCGGTGAAGCGGTCGTCCTTCTCCACGGTGTGCCTGTTGCGCTTGACCACGCCGCCCAGGCTCAGGCCCTTGTCGAGCCCGGCAAGGTCGTCCGGGTTTTCCACACAGGGGTAGGCGAAGTCCAGCGCGATGCGTTCACGGATCCACTCGCCTGCCTGCGCGGAGCCGCCGTTGTTCCCGGTGGTGAGGATATCCAGCTTGGTCAGCAGATCGCCGTCGGACACGTCCTCCACAGCCAGCGCACCGCCGGCGAGCGGCTTCGAGACATCGACGGCGCGGAGGGCACCGCGGACGGAGTGGTCGTTCAAATAGCGCGTGACGGCGGCGAAGTGCTCACCCGGGACCAGCAGCGTGGTGGCAAGGTTGCGCAACGCCCGCTCCGCGGCGGGCCGCCACCGTTCCTCGCCCTCGGCGAGGTCAATCAGCTCGCCGCCGAACGGCATGAGTTCCTCGGGGATGCCTGTGGCTGCGGCGATGGCAGCGCGGTTCTCAATGCTCGACGGCGGCAGCAGCGATTTGCGGGTCTTCAGGGAGACGAGCTCCTGTTCGGCCGCGGCGAGTTCACGCTTCTTGGTCGCGTGCCCGTCAAAGGCCTCGAAGCGGAGTTCCTTCAGGGCCTCCGAGTCGTCCCTGAGTTCGGCGGCGCGCGCGGCGGCCTGTTCGTGCGCCTGCTCCCATCCCCCGGCCGTCCAGTCCAGCTCGAGGCCGGCGTCGGCGAGCGACTGGCGGGCTGCTTCCTCCACCTGCTGCCGGAGTTTGAGGCCGACCCGGGCGTTCTCCAGCGACTGCTCGATGGAGGAGATGGCGTTGCCGCCCTGGTTGTTGTATTCAGCCTCGAGCTGGCGCAGTTCCTTGGCAAGGCCGTCACGGACAGCCCGCTCGGCGCCGAGTTCCTTGGCCTTGGCCTGCGCCAGTGCCTTGAAGCGGGCGAGGGTCTTCTCGTGGATCGTGACGGCGAGCCGCTGCCGGTACGCCTCGAATTCCTCGCCGGCGAGTTCCCGGAGCCGGTTCGCGTCCAGCAGGGACTGGGCATACTCCCGGTTCAGCTCCGGCACCGGGGCAAGCTGGTCGCGTTGCTGCCGCACGTCCTCAAGACGCTGCCGGATGGACATCAGATTGCTGAATTCCTCCACAACGCCGTCCGCAGCGGCCAGCGTCGCCGGCGCATCCAGCACCTGGTCCCGGAAGAACGTGTTGACGCTGCCACCTAGGCCCTTGCCGGCCTGGATCACGCGGAGCAGCGGCAACGCCTGGTCCGAGTTGATGCCCAGCAGGCGGCGGAACCGCTCGGCGAAGGCCTTGTGCACGTCGAAGACCTGCGCGTCCGGGAAGATGCCTTCAAGCGCCGCCTTGGTGAAACGCTTCTCGGCAATCCCCTCAATCGCGGCAAGGTCCAGGGGCTCGTTGTCGATCAGGTAGTACCGACCGACGCTGGACTCCGTGCCGTTCTTCGGCAGGTCGAACAGCGCGGATACCGTCACTTTGGTGCCCGCTGCGTTGTCGAACGTCAGGGCGACGGCGGACCACGTGGCACCGGGGCGCTGGAAGGCACTGGCAGAGCCCTCGCCCACGGCCTTGTCGCCCACCTTGCCGCGCATGTACGTGAATGTGGTCCTCTTGTCCTCCACCGACCCGCCGGAGCGCTGCGCCGCGGCCTCGTTGGAGCGCGGACGGGCATCAAATACGCGCAGCATGGCATCGAACAGCGTCGACTTGCCGACCCCCGAATTGCCCGTCAGCAGCGTGCCGTTGCGGTCCACGTGCATCGTGTGGGCGCCGTGGAACGTGCCCCAGTTGACCACCTGCACCATGGCCAAACGCATCTGGCCGGGGTTGGTGAGTTCACCCATCGGCAGCATGGTTGCGATGCTCACTTGGCCTCCTCCGTCTCGCTGGTCGAGGTTGTGTCACCTTCAGCGTCGTCCTCTTCCTCGGTTTCGACAGGCTCAACCAGCGGGTTGTCGTCCAGCTCTAGCAGCGCCTCGGTGCCCGTGGGGTCTGCTGTGGCTGCCATCAGGGCTTCAATCTGGGCCGGGATGTCTCCAATGTTTTCGAACGGGAGGGCCAGCGGGAGGGCGTTGGAGATTGTGTAGACGTCATCCAGGCCGGTGGTGAGCAGGAGCTGGCGCGCGAGGAGCTTCGTGATCGCCCGGTTAACGACGTCCGAGTCACGGAGGGCGTCCTGCTGCCCGGCCGGCTGGTAGTGCGCCACGAGTTCGGCGATTTCTTCACGCGTGATCGTGGGGTCGGTCTGGGCTGTGACGTGGCGGTCAAGCAGCAGCCGAAGGCGGAGCAGCACGATGGTTTCCACCCGGCTCAGGGCACGCTGCTGGCGCAGGATGCTGGAGCGGGTACTGCCGCCGATGGCCTCGGGGTCGACGGGCCGCAGGACGGCGATCTTGCGCTCGTGGTCGAGCTCCAGGGTGAGGAACAGCTCGGAGAGCCGGCTGCGGAGGATGAGCTGGTTGTCCAGCAGTGTGGTCCACAGCTTTTCGTCGCGGCCGCCGTCGACGTACGGGCCTTTCAGCAGCTTCACAAGCGCTTGACGCACCCTCATGGAGAGCACGCCGGTGTCACCGGGGAACAGCGCCGCGCCGTCGACGAAGGTGTCCCGCGGGCGGACTGAGAAGGGGTCCGTCCGGGTTTCGACAGGCTCGACCACCGGGACAGGCTCGACCAGCGGGGTATTTTCAGTCATGGGAATCCTTCGAGAGGGTGACCACCGGCAGGTAGGCCCTGCGCGTGGTGCCGTCAATCTGTTCAAACTCGACAGCGTCCCAGGCTGCGCGGTCGAAGCCGGCTCCGTCGTGGAGGGCATGGGACAGCAGTGCGCGGATGGAGTTGATGTGCCGTTCCCCGGGAGGCAGCTGCTCCCAGGCTTCGGTAAGGGAAGCGGCGCCCGCCATGGCTGCCCGGATGGCCTCCGGGTGTGCCTTGCCGGTGCGCGGCGATCGCACGCGGTCGGAGTCGCTGAACGCGATCGGGTCCGCAAGTTTGGGCGGGGCCGCGAATTCGTCGGGATCGAACAGCTTCACCATGGCCAGGGATTCGAAGCCTGCGTTGAAGAGCTCCGGGCCGGGGACTAGGCCTGGCCGCTCACGCTCATACGGAAGGGACCGGATGGCCTGTTCGGCCTCGCGCAGCACCTTGCGGAGCCGGACGGACTGGCGGAAGTCATCGCTCTGGACGTAGGTGTTCAGGCTCTCGCTGAGCTTGCCGTAGATGCGCTGGATCTCGCTGTGCTGCTGGCGGAGCTCGGCCACGAGGTTCTTCAGCGTTTCGCGGTCCTCCGCCGAAAGCTCGTCCGCGAACTGCCGGCTGAGCACCTCGCCGATCGCAGAGCGGAAGCGCAGCTGCTGCTGCGGGTCTTCGAGGAAGGCGGTGAAGGAACGGAAGGTCCTCCCCTCCGGGCTTTGCCGCAGCCGCTTGTCCGCCTCCAGCACCTGGGCCATCGTGGCGCCCTTGGTCAGCGATTCCTCGATGATCTGGTTGCGCAGCTCGCCCACAAGCTCCTCAATGCGGTCGCGCATCTTCTTGTAGTCGGCGGGCAGGCTGGCCGCGAGGTCCAGGATGTTCCCGGCGGCTTCCACGGCTTCGTCGTCATCGAGCAGCCCGTCAAAGTCCCCGGAACTGATGTCCTGGATGAGCTGCTGGCGCTCCTCGATCTCCTCCTCCAGCGACTCCAGGCGCGCGCTCTGGTCCGGGTTGGTTTCGTTGGCGAGTTTCTCGACGTCGCCCAGCAGCGTGCCCAGACGGGAACCGTTCAGCGTGGAGCGTTCGCTGGAAAGACTGTCCAGGAACGCCAGCACGCGGGCGGCCGGTTCCGTGACTTCGTAAACGATCTGTCCGGACTGGTTCCGCCGCGTCAGGAACTGCTTGCGCGTCCATTCATCGCCAAAGGACTTTCCATTGGCCGCACCACCCAGCCCCGGCTCCTGGCGGCGGAGCTGCTCAAGGAAGGAGTCGACGTCGGCATGGAACTCTTCGAGCGGAAGCTGCGGGCGCGTACGGGTGAAGGACGCCTGCAGCACCGCAATCACCCAGGGGGCGGAGCGGGTGAGTGCCCAGGCGGGCCCCTTAGTCAGGAGCTCAAGGTCCCGGAGCCGTGCGCTGATGGCGTCAGCGGAGGACGCGGCGGACCGGGGCACACACTCTCCTTGGTTGCGACTTGGTTGCGACGGGGATGGTTGGGCAGCGGGAAACCCGAAAACTGCCAAGTACAAGGTTAACGCAGTGCCCTCGTTCCGCCTTCGCCGGCTCTACGGGGCCCGGCGTTTTCTGCCGGGCAACGAAACCTCTGTGGCTGGTGTGGTTATTGAGACAAGTCCGTGACCTACGGAGCAGTATGATTTCGATCCCGTATCAACAGGCCCGACCCGCCTGAAAAGCTGTGGATGGACGCGGCTCCGCACCCTAGGCTCGTGCTACTGATCCAACCGCAGCAACGGCGCAGGGGGAAGCATGCAGTTTGACCTAAGTGCAGTGGAGAACGCCACCCTGGTGTTCATCGGAACGCTGGTTTTTGCCTTGGCACTGGTTCTGTTCGTGGCGGTGGCGGCGATGGCCGCGCTCGTCCTGGTGGGCGTCGGACGGCTGGCCTGGCTGGTTGTTGCGGGCACGCTGCTGGGCATGGTGCACGGCCTCAACCACCTGTGGGACCGGCTGGTCCACCACGCGTCCACGGTCGAGCTCCCGGGTGATTTTGCGGGACAGCCCTCCCCTAGCACGGGTACTTACCCGCGGGTAGCATTGAGGGACAGCTGAAGGGTCCTCCACCCGCGGCGGACCCAGGGCTTGAGCCGGTCACCGGTTAGAGGAGATGCCCCGTGAGCTCCGCCACTGACAGTCCCGCCACTGAGAGTCCCGCCACTGACGGTTCAGTTAACCGGCCACAGGCCGGCGCGGTCCCGCCCAGCGACAGCCTGGAATCCGAAACGCCCATAGCCGCCGAGAAGATCGGAGCCGGCGCATCCGCCGAGGATGCCAGGGCCGTCGCCGAGGCGGCCCGCGAAACCGAGTGGGAGCAGCCGAGCTTCGCCAAAGGCCTGTACCTCGGCAGCTTCGATCTCAGCCTCATCCATCCGTGGCCGGCAGCCAAAGCCGATGACGTGGAGCGCGGCGAGGCCTTCATGGAGCAGCTCACGGCGCTGTGCCGGACCATGTCCGGCCGGGCGATTGAGCGCGACGCCAAAATTCCGGACGAGTACCTCAAGGCGCTGGCTGACCTTGGCGTGTTCGGCATGAAAATCCCGCGGGAGTACGGCGGGCTGGGGCTGTCACTGGTGTACTACGGCCGGGCGCTGGGGCTGCTGGGCTCGGTGCACCCCAGCCTGGGCGCGCTGCTCTCCGCCCACCAGTCCATCGGCGTGCCTGAGCCGGTGAAGGTGTTTGGCACTGCCGAACAGAAGCGGGAGTACCTGCCGCGCTGTGCCGCCGGCGCCATTACCGCTTTCCTCCTCACAGAGCCCGACGTCGGCAGTGACCCCGCCCGGATGGGCAGCACCGCTGTCCCCTCCGACGACGGCGAGGCGTACATTCTGGACGGCGTGAAACTCTGGACCACCAATGGCGTGATCGCGGAACTGGTGGTGGTGATGGCCGTGGTGCCGCGGCACACCGGTTCCGATGGCACCGTCCACAAGGGCGGCATCACCGCCTTTGTGGTCGAGATGGACTCGCCGGGCATCACGGTGGAAAACAGGAACGCCTTCATGGGCCTGCGCGGCATCGAGAACGGCGTCACCCGCTTCCACCAGGTCAGGGTTCCTGCGGCCAACCGGCTGGGGCGCGAGGGCCAGGGCCTGAAAATTGCCCTCACCACGCTCAATACCGGACGGCTGTCCCTTCCGGCCCTGTGCGTTGCCACGGGGCGCTGGAGTTTGAAGATCGCCCGCGAATGGTCCAATGCACGCACCCAGTGGGGGCGGCCGGTGGGCAAGCACGAGGCCGTGGGCAAGAAGATCGCCTTCATTGCCGCCACGGCGTTCGCCCTGGATGCCGTCTTTGAACTGTCCGCCGAGATGGCCGACGCCGGGCAGAAGGACATCCGCATCGAGGCCGCCCTCGCCAAGCTGTGGTCCACGGAAATCAGCTACCGGATAGCCGACGAGCTGGTGCAGATCCGCGGCGGCCGGGGTTTCGAAACCGCCGAGTCGCTGGAGGCCCGCGGCGAGCGGGCCGTCGCCGCGGAGCAGCAACTGCGTGACTTGCGCATCAACAGGATCTTCGAGGGGTCATCGGAGATCATGAAGCTGCTGATCGCCCGCGAGGCGGTGGACGCCCACTTGGCCGCCGCCGGGGACCTCGCGTCCGCCGACGCCAGCCTGTCGGACAAAGCGAGGGCCGCCGTCGGGGCCTCCGGCTTCTATGCGAAGTGGCTGCCCAAACTGGTGGCGGGCGCCGGCATGGACCCCCGGTCCTACGGCGAGTTCGGCCGGCTCGCCAAGCAGCTGCGCTTCGTGGAACGGTCCTCACGGCGGCTGGCCCGCCAGACGTTCTATGGCATGGGTCGCTGGCAGGCAGGGCTGGAGCACAAGCAGGCATTCCTCGGACGGATCGTGGACATCGGCGCCGAGCTCTTTGCCATGGCCGCGTGCTGCTCCCGGGCGGAGATGCTGCTTCGCACGGCTCCCGAGCGGGGCGCCACGGCGTTCGAACTCGCCGAAGCCTACTGCGAGCAGGCCCGTGTCCGCGTGGACGAATACTTTGACCAGCTGTGGCGGAACACAGACGACGGCGACCGCGATCTTTCGCGCAAGGTCCTCGCCGGGGATTACGTGTGGCTTGAGGCTGGCGTGCTGGACCAGTCCGAAGGCACCGGGCCCTGGATTGCCGACGCCTCGCCACGAGCGTCCGTCAAGGAAGACTTGCACCGGAAATACCGCTGACCAGCGAAGGAGCAGGGCCGGCCGCGGGGAGGGCGGCACGAAAACCTAAATAGTAAGCATTCTTGCTACGAAGGATTGAACGGAGTTAGCTAGAAGTGAGGCCAGGCCTTGGCCTCGGCATTGCGATGCCCGGCTTAGACCTTGAGCCTGGTCCGTTCAATGAAAGTGAGACGTTCGATGAGCAGCCCAATCGGTTCCGAGGACAGACGCCCCCGGCATACCCAGTCCGGGCGCAGGCCCGACGACACTCCGGTCTACGACGCCACCCAGTCGCGCGAGGCGGATACGCGAACCGGCGACACCGGCGCACGGGACACTGACACCAGCACCAGGGCGATGACCACCCAGGCGCCGTACGCCGAGCGGGACTATGTTCCGGCCCCGGAGGACGATGACGCGCGGCAGCATTCCGACCCCAACCTCGCCTCGCGGGAGACGGCTATCGCCCGTGAAAAGGAGGCCTTCGGCGGGGTCAAGGTGGGCTCGGCGTTCTTCGGCTGGCTGGCCGCCACCGGCATGGCGGTGCTGCTGACGGCCCTCGTGGCAGCGGCCGGAACGGCCGTGGGGCTCGCCACCAATCCCGACGTCAACGCGGCCATTGGCCAGGCGGCGTCGAATCAGACGGTGGGCCTTGTGGGCATGATCGTGCTGCTCGTGATCCTCTTCGTTTCGTATTACAGCGGAGGCTACGTGGCCGGGCGGATGGCCCGGTTCAACGGCGCCAAGCAGGGCATGATGGTGTGGATCTGGGCGCTGATCGCCGCCATCATCGTCGCTGTCCTGGGGATGATCGCCGGTGAACGGTTCAATATCCTAGCCCAGCTGAACAGTTTCCCCCGGATTCCCGTGAACGAAGGCCAGCTCACCACCACCAGCATCATTGCCGCCGTCGTGGTCGCGGCGGTGGCCCTGGTGGGTGCCGTCGTTGGCGGCATGGCGGGCATGCGGTTCCACCGCAAGGTGGACCGGGCAGGCTTCACGCCGACGGCCGACTACGAGGAGCGCTAGGAGCCGCGGCGGGTGGAGTCCGGCGGGCCGCACCTTCAGGGCAGCGGCGGGGTCCGCTATGTCTGGTCCCGCTACGTCTGGTGAAGGACGACGGCGTCGAGGTAGTACCAGCGGCGGTCCACCTTGAGGAAACGGCTGGTTTCGTGATGGACGCCCCGCTCGCCGTCCTGCCTGAAGTGTGCCCTGAACTCCACGGTTCCCTGGTTGTCCAGGGGGCCGCCGCGGCTCGTGGACACGATGTCCAGCCGCCGCCACTCGAGCCCGGGGTCAAGGTCCAGCTCGGAGGGCCTGGTGTCCGGATGCCACGTTTTCAGCAGGTAGCCGGCATCCAGGAGGACGAAGGCGCTGTACCGGGACCGCATGAGCTGTTCAGCCGTCGCGGCGTCCGCGGCTCCGCTGTGGAAGCGGCCGCAACAGCCCGCGTACTGCTCGCCCGAGAGGCACGGACAGTTGCCGGTATAGGTCTGGGACTGGCTCACGGAATTCCCTGAAATTGTGGACGTAAATTGCTGTTTCCGACTATATGCCCCAGTCGGCAGGCCCGTCCGGTAACAGCTTCGAAACGACACCCGCCCGGCCTTGCCATGCGGGCACGTCGGCAGTAAATAGTCCGTAAGGTGGTAAGGGCTGTTGCACGTAGGCAATACCGCGGAATGCGGCAGCGGCGAGTTGGTAGGAGGGTGACGTGGAAGATCCGACAACGGTTGCGCTGAACCTGACCTTTTTCGGCACGGTGTTTGTGGCCTTTCTCATGTCGCTGGGGCTGTTCATTGCTTTCATCGCGATGCTGGTCATCGCCGGTGTGGGCCGGCTGCTCGTGCTGATCGTGATGGCCCTGTTCGGCTGGTTCCCAAAGAACGACACCGTCGAAGTTGTGCGGCTGTCGGTCGGCCCCCAGCAGGAGGCCGCCCCGTCAGCAGGATCACGTCCCGGCACAGCACTTTCCGGCCAGGACCGCGCTGCCAAGCCGCGACCCACGAAAACAGCGAAACCGCTGCCCGGGAAGACGGCGAAGGAACGGCCAGCGAGGGAACCCCGCGCACCGCGCCCGGTACGGGCGCCGCGTCCTCCTGTGGACTGGAAGACATTGATGACCCGCGCCGGCCTGCAAAAGGCGCTCCGCACCGCCGTCGACCATCATCCGCTGCTGACAGCGGCACGTCCGGTGCCGCCTGTGCTGGCAAAGGACTGGGCGGAGGCGGTTGCCGCTGCCGACGCCCGGGCCGTGGCCAGGGCACGGGCGACTCATCCGGTGCTCGAAATCCCGGTCCCGGACTCCCCCATCACGGACGTCGGAGAAGTGGTGAAGGTGGCACCGCTGGTGGAATCGGCGCTGCACGGCGGCCAACGCGGCCCCCTCACGAAGGTTCCGCCCCGGCCGTCGCGCGCCCCCGGAGCCGGCATGGCAAATGGAGCCGGGAGTCCACAAGCGGTCCAAGCGGTCCAGTCATCGTTGGCAACGTCTGCGCAGCCGCCGCGCCCGGCCAAGAAGCCGGGCAGCACGGGCCACATGGCCGTTCTGGACACAGGGTCCATGGTCTCGCTCGCGCAGCATACGGAAAACCGCGTCCGGTCCTGAGCGGAAGACACTGCAGATACTGCCCCGGCATCCCTTACCCTGAGCAACCATCTCCGCTAGCGTGAAACCCATGGACTTCAGATACCTCGGAAACAGCGGCTTTAAAATCTCGGAAATCACGTTCGGCAACTGGCTGACGCACGGCTCCCAAGTGGAGAACGACGTCGCCACCCGGTGCGTGCGGGCAGCGCTTGATGCCGGCATCAGCACCTTCGACACCGCCGATGTGTACGCCAATACGGCCGCCGAGACGGTCTTGGGTGAGGCGCTGAAGGGCGAACGGCGCCAGTCCATCGAGATCTTCACGAAGGTCTTCGGCCCCACGGGCCCCAAGGGCAAGAACGACGTCGGACTGTCCCGCAAACACATCTTGGAATCCATCGACGGCTCGCTCAGCAGGCTGCAGACGGACTATGTGGACCTGTATCAAGCGCACCGCTACGACTTTGAGACGCCGCTGGAAGAGACCATGCAGGCGTTCGCGGATATCGTGCGGCAGGGCAAGGCCCTGTACATCGGTGTCAGCGAGTGGACTGCAGAGCAGCTGCGGAACGGGCACGCGCTGGCGAAGGACTTGGGATTCCAGCTGATCTCCAACCAGCCCCAGTACTCGATGCTGTGGCGCGTTATCGAAGAAGAGGTGGTCCCGGCGTCGGAGGAGCTGGGTGTCTCCCAGATCGTGTGGTCCCCCATGGCGCAGGGGGTGCTGAGCGGCAAGTACCTGCCGGGCCAACCGCTGCCGGAAGGCAGCCGTGCGACCGATGACAAGGGCGGCGCCAGGATGATCCAGCGCTGGATGCGCGACGACGTGCTGGCCGCCGTGCAGGAACTGCGGCCGGTTGCCGAGGAAGCCGGCCTGACCATGCCGCAGCTCGCCGTGGCCTGGGTGCTGCAAAACCCCAACGTGGCGTCGGCCATTATCGGGGCCTCGCGTCCGGAGCAGATCGGCGACGCTGCTGCGGCGTCCGGAGTCACGCTCGAGCCGGAGATCATGAAGAGGATCGATGACGCGGTGGGCTCCCTCGCCGAGCGGGACCCTGCGCAGACCAAGTCCCCGGCAACGCGCGAGGCGTAAGAGGCGGAAGCGAAGAACAGGCCGGCAGAAAATGCATTGACGGCTTTGCGGGCGCGGCGTAAACCTGTCAAAAGGGGATCCGCCCGCCCGCAGAACCGAGCAGAATCGCGAATGCCATGTCCAAGGTGATCTACAGGCGCCGTAAGTCCGTCCGGCCCGCGCATCCGGAGGAACCCACCTACGGTCCGCTGACCAGCCAGGAGTTGCAACTCGCTGCGCGGAACCACTCGATGCCGCTGGAGGTGCTCCGTGAGGATGTCACCCCGCCCGGACTGCACTATGTCCTGACGCACTTCGACATCCCCCACGTCGATGCGGCGGCCTGGCACCTGCAGATCGGCGGTGCGGTGGAGCGGGCCATGGAACTGGGGCTTGCCGCCCTGAAGAGGGATCCGGCGATCAGCATGCCGGTCACGCTCGAATGTGCCGGCAACGGCCGTTCGCTCCTGAGGCCGAGGCCGCTCAGCCAGCCCTGGACCCTCGAAGGGGTGGGCACGGCCGTGTGGACGGGTGTTCCGCTGGCCTACCTGCTGGGACAAGCGGGGATTGATCCGGAGGCCACCGAGGTAGTGTTCACCGGCCTGGATGAAGGAATCCAGGGCGGCGTCCGCCACCACTACGCACGCAGCCTGCCCATCGCGGAGGCCCTGCGCGCAGACGTGGTGCTGGCCTACAAGATGAACGGCGCGGACCTGCCGCCGCAGCACGGCTACCCGCTGCGTCTGGTGGTTCCCGGCTGGTACGGCATGGCCAGCGTCAAGTGGCTGCAGTCCATCCAGGTGGTGGCCTCGCCGTTCCAGGGCTTCCAGCAGTCGGTCGCGTACCGCTACCAGCACACCGCGGACGACGCCGGCACTCCGGTGACGCGGATCAGGGTCCGTTCGCTGATGGTTCCGCCGGGCATCCCGGACTTCTTCACGCGCCGGCGGCACCTGCCCCGGGGCCCGGTGCTGCTGCGAGGCCGCGCCTGGTCCGGCGAGGGCCCGGTGACGGGCGTTGAGGTCGGCATTGACGGCCACTGGGCGCCCGCGCAGCTGGACAAACCGGCCGGCCCCTTTGCGTGGCGCGGCTGGAGCCTGCCCTGGGTGGCAGATCCGGGCGAGCACGAACTGGTATGCCGTGCGAAGGATGCCACGGGCGCCATCCAGCCGCTCGAACAGCACTGGAACTACCAGGGCATGGGCAACAACGTGGCCCAGTGCGTCCGCGTCACCGTCGAATAGGCGATGCGTGTCCCGTTAGTGCATGTGGCTTCCGCCGTTGATGTCGATGGTGGTGCCGGTCAGGTAGGCGGATTCCTCGGAGGACAGGAAGGTGATGACGGCTGCGACTTCCTCTGTGGTGGCGTTGCGGCCCAGGGGGATTCCGGCGTTGATGGCGGCCTCCTGCTCCTCGGTGCTGCCGACGCGGATGTTGGTGTCCACGGCGCCCGGAGTGATGGCGTTCACGGTCACGCCGGAATCGCCGAGTTCGCGGGCGAGGGCCTTGGTGAAGCCGAGGATGGCGGCCTTGGCTGCGGAGTAGGGGACTTTGCCAAACACGCCGCCGCCGCGCTGGGCGGAAACGGAGGACATGTTCACGATCCGGCCCCAGCCGTTGTCGATCATGTCCGGCAGGAAGGCCTTGGTGACAAGGTAGGTGCCGGTGGAGTTCACGGCCATGACCTTGTTCCAGAGGACCAGCGTGGTTTCCAGGAACGGAACAGGTGAGGTGATTCCGGCGATGTTGGCGAGGGCGCCCACAGCGGGAAGCGTGCCGGCGCCGACTTCGGCCGCCACCGCCTTGTACGCGGCGGTGACGGAGTCTTCGCTGGTGACGTCGACCTCGTAGCCGAACGCCGGCACGTTGAATTCATTGCCGATTTCGGCGGCGACCTTCGCGGACTTTTCGCCGTCGAGGTCCAAAATCACCACTCCCCAGCCTTGGCTGGCGTAGCGGCGGGCTGTGGTGATGCCGATGCCCCGCTCGGAGGTGGCCCCGGTGAGGACGGCGGTGCGCTGGATGGTGGTGGTCATGATGGCTCCTTGGGTTTTTTGGTGTCGTGTCGTGGATCGATTGCTCAGTAACTGCCGTTTTGAGGGCTCATAACGGCGGTAACGGAGCAATCGACGGTTAGATGAGGTCGGTGATGAAGCTGGCTGCCTTGGCAGCGGCCGCCGGACGTTCCCCGTGGGTCACGTCGCGGGTTTCGAGTTCCAGGCTGAAGTGGCCGGCGTACCCCTGTTCGGCCAGCGAGCGCAGCCCGGCGGCAAAATCAGCCTGGCCATTGCCGATGCTGAGGTTGATGTTCCCCGGCACGGCATCGCGCAGGTGCACGTGGGCTATCCGGCCCTCGTGGCGCCGGAGGTATTCCAGGGGATCCTCGCCGGCGGCGACGATGTGGCTGAAGTCCATGACGATCCCGACGCCGGAACCGGCCAGCCGCTGTGCCAGCAGTTCTGCCCGCTCCAGGTTCCAGCAGAACCGCAGGAAGTGCAGCGATTCAGTCCAGAGCTCGACGCCGAACTCCGCCGCCCGCTGGCTGGCCCGGACGAGCTGGACTGCTATTTCGTCCAGGTCCTCCTGAAGGCTCCGGACCGGTTCATGGCTCAGCCGGCCGCAGGGAAGAACCAGGGCCTTGGCTCCGGATTTGGCCGTGAGGGTGAGCAGGGCGTCAAGGTGACGGTCCCGCGCAGCCTGCCGGCCGCCGTCGGGCACTGCGTTCAGATCCCCGATGTCCCCGTTGACGGAGCGAACCCGCAATCCGGATTCGGCCACGTCCTTGGCCACTGCTGTGACCGCGTCTTCATCCAGCTCATAGGGAACGTGGTCGCAGACGCCGGGAAGGGCACCCAGGTCGATCTCCTCGAAGCCCATGCTCCCGATGGTCCGCAGGGCGGTCGGCAGCTCCTGGTGCCTAAAGCTGATGGATGAGCACCCGAGTCGGGAATGGAACATCGTCGTTGATCCTCTGGTTCGTGCCCGCCGGGCGGTAGTGATGGACACCACAGTAGCGGGGTCGACTGTTAACAGTCAACCTCCTAAGTTGACTGTTGACATTGAAGATGAGCTGGGTCACACTGGGACGCATCTTGTTAACAGTCGACAGCACTGATGCCTCTTCAGCCGCTCTTCGAAAGGGAACCACCATGAGCAACGAAGCTCTGAAAATGCGGGGCCACGTCCATGGCACCAAGGATGCAAAGCGCGTAGCCATCGGGTCTGGCGTCGGCGCAGTCATTGAGACCTACGACTTCATAGGCTTCGGCACCGCGGCCGCGCTGTACTTCGGTACAGCGTTCTTCCCGACCGGCGACCCCGTCACCGGAACGCTGGCCGCCTTCGCCACGCTGGGCGTCGGCTTCGCGGCCCGTCCGATCGGCGGCATCATCGGCGGGCACCTGGGCGACAAAGTGGGCCGAAAGCCCGTGCTGGTCGCCTCGCTCATCCTCATGGGTATCGCCACGTTCTTCATCGGCCTCCTGCCCACGTACGAGCAGGTGGGGCTGCTGGCTCCGGCGCTGCTGGTCTTCGTCCGCATCGTTCAGGGACTGGCCTTCGGCGCTGAGTGGGGCGGCGCCATCCTGATGAGCTACGAGCACGCACCCTGGAAGTCCAAGGGCAAATACACCGGCATCGTGCAGGCCGGCTTCCCCGTTGGCCTGCTCCTGGCAAACCTGGTCTTCCTCGTCAGCGTGAATCTGGGCGGCGAGCTCGCCTGGCGCGTCCCCTTCCTCGCCAGCATCGTGCTGGTGGTTGTCGGCCTGATCATCCGCTCCAAGGTCCCCGAGTCCCCCGTGTTCGACGAGGTCAAGGAAAGCGGCTCGATCGTCAAGTCCCCGATCGTCGAGGTCATCAAGACTGACTGGCGCAGCATTGTTCGGGGCATCGGCCTGCGCATCGCGGAGACCGCCGGTTACGCCGTCTCCATCACGTACATGATTTCCTACCTCCACACCCAGCAGCTGGCAGATAAGACCCAGACCCTCGTAGCCCTATGCATCGCCTCGGCCATCGGCATCTTCGCCACCATGGCCTGGGCACGCCTGACGGACAGGGTGGGCCGCCGGCCCCTGTACGTCTGGTCCTGCGCCTTCGCCGCGTTGTTCGGCATCCCCATGTTCCTCCTCGTGAACACCGGAATGTTCATTTTCGTCATCGCCACCATCGTGATTTCCTACGCCGTCTGCCAGAACTCCCTGGCCGGTGCCCAGGGCCCGTGGTTCCCCGAGCTGTTCCAGGCCAAGACCCGCTCATCCGGCGCCTCACTGGCCTACCAGATCTCCGCCATGGTCTCCGGATTCACCCCCTTCATCACAACCCTGCTGTTCGTTTCCCTGGGCTGGATGGGCCCCGCACTCCTCTTTAGCTTCTATGCAGCCATCGGGCTTTGGGCCGCACTCGTCACCCGGGAAACCTGGGGCAAGCGCGAGCGCCAGCTTGCGGATGAAGTCACCAAAAGCACACCGCAGTCGGTGAGTGTCTGATGACCGCCGTCCACGAAGCAGGCCCGCAGCCGCTGCACACCCGAGAACTACCCAAGAAGGAACGAATGACACAGGAAACTGCCGCAGAACGCCTCGAACAGGTCGGGGCCGCCGCCTACCGCATCCGCCACCACGCCCTCACCATGGGCGAGGTCCAGGGCCAGGGCTATGTGGGACAGGCACTCGGCGCGGCGGACATGCTCGCCGCCGTTTACTCCGACCAACTCCGCTTCCGTGCCGAGGACCCGCACTGGGAAGCCCGGGACAGGTTCCTGCTCTCCACCGGGCACTACGCCATCGGCCACTACGCGGCCCTGGCCGAGGCCGGCATCGTCCCCGTGGAGGAACTCGAGACCTACGGTTCGGATGACTCCAGGCTCCCGATGTCCGGCATGTCCACCTACACCCCCGGCATGGAAATTAGCGGCGGCTCCCTGGGCCACGGCCTGACCATCGCTGTGGGCATGGCCCTGGGCCTGCGGCACCAGGGCTCCGACGCCAGGGTCTACAACTTCCTCTCCGACGGGGAACTGGACGAAGGCTCCACCTGGGAGGCCGCCATGGGCGCCCACCACCACCAGCTCGGCAACCTCACCGCGATGGTGGACATCAACGCCCTGCAGGCCGACGGCAAGACCGACACCGTGCTGCGCACCGAACCGGTCACCGAAAAGTGGGAAGCCTTCGGCTGGTACACCCAGCGGGTGGACGGCAACGACGTCGGCGCACTGCTGGCAGCCTTCGACAACGCCGCCGCCCAGGCCGCAGCCGTCGGACGCCCCTCCGTGATCCTCTGCGACACCAAGGTCGGCCGGGGAGTCCCGCTGCTGGAAGACCGGGAAAAAGCTCACTTCATGCGCATCGAAGAACACGAATGGCAGACCTGCCGCGAGCAGCTGACCGCAGGATACGAAGGAAAGGCAGCCCGATGAGCACCGCCACCGTGAAGGGCACCGCCCCCAAGCTCAAGACCTCAGCCATGATTGCGTCCTTCGCCGATCCCGGCCAGAAAACGGCCCCGGCACCGTTCGGGCACGCACTGGTCAAGGCCGCGCAGGAAAACGACAAAATCGTGGGCCTCACCGCCGACCTGGGCAAATACACCGACATGCACATCTTCGCCCAGGCCTTCCCGGAACGGTTCTTCCAAATGGGTATGGCCGAACAGCTGCTCTTCGGCGCAGCAGCAGGCCTCGCCGAGACCGGCCTGGTGCCCTTCGCCTCCACCTACTCCGTGTTCGCCGCCCGCCGCGCCTACGACTTCCTCTGCCTGGACGCCGCCGAACCGAACCTGAACGTCAACATCGTCGGCGGACTGCCCGGGCTCACCACCGGGTACGGGCCCAGCCACCAGGCCACCGAGGACATGGCGATCTTCCGCGGCATGCCCAACCTAACCATCGTGGACCCCTGCGACTCGGTGGACATAGAACAGGCCGTACCGCAGCTTGCCGCCAGCGAAGGACCCACCTACCTGCGCCTGCTGCGCGGCAACGTGCCCACCGTGCTGGACGAATACGGCTACACGTTCGAGCTCGGCAAGGCGAAAGTGCTGCGCGGAGGCAACGACGTGGTCTTCGTCTCCAGCGGGCTCATGACCATGCGGGCCCTGCAGGCCGCCAAGGCGCTGGCGGCACACAACGTCGACGTCGCCGTCGTCCACACCCCGACCATCAAGCCGTTCGACGCCGCCACCGTCCTGGCCGAAATCAACACCGACCGCCTCGCCGTTACCCTGGAAAACCACTCCATGGTCGGCGGCCTGTTCGAAACCGTCGCCTCCGCCGTCGTCACCGCCGGCCTCGGCAAGCGGGTGGTGCCTGTCGCGTTGCCGGACAAATTCCTCGACGCCGGAGCCCTGCCCACCCTGCACGAACGCTACGGCCTGTCCGTGCAGCGGATCGTCGCCAAGGTCCTTGCAGAACTGGGCTGACACACGCCGCTGAAAGAAGCGCGGGGGCGGCACCTGCCGTCACCCGCGCTTCTGCCGTAGCATCTACTGTTAACACAGCGACTGTAAACAGTCGACCACTAACATTTGGGGAGAACCACCAATGGCCGCGCCAACAGCGTCCCTCCTGGGACTGCAGAAGAAGAGCCTCCGCGAGCAGGCGCTGGCCGCGTTGCGCACCGCTATCACCAGCGGCGCACTGGAACCCGGCCGCCACCTGGTGGAAACCGAGCTCTCCGACATGCTGCAGATCAGCCGCGGAACCCTCCGCGAAGCCCTCCGCCAGCTGGAGCAGGAAGGCCTGCTCTCCGCAGGCCCCCGGGGCCGCCTCTCCGTCCGCCACCTCGATGCCAAGGAAATCCGCGATATCTACTCCGTCCGGGCCGCCCTTGAATCCCTGGCGGCCCGCACCCTGTGCGAGCTGCCGGAGCGCCAGCACGTCATCGAGTCGCTCCGCGCCGCCATCCAGGCCATGGAGGAGGCCACCAAGGGAACGCTCGAGGAGCGGATCGAATCCGATCTCGAATTCCACCGCACCATGTGCCGCCTCACCGGCAACGAAACCCTGCTTCACTCGTGGGAATCGCTGGAGGGGTCCATCCGGATGTCCATCATGTTCGCCGGGCTGGAAAAAGGCGTCAAGAACATGAGCGTGGCCCGCCATCACGACATTGTGGCCGCCATCGAGACCGGCGACGCCACCCTGGCGCGCAACACAATCCGCGAACACATGGACTCCGCCGCCGCCGTGCTGGTGGCGTAAGGCATTCCGACCGGGCAGCAAGCGTACGCAGTCTCCAGCCGGACGCCGCGCCGACTCGCCCGTGGCGCGTTTAGGAACCACGCCGCCGGGGTATCTGGACAGTGCACCCGTTCGGACAAATCGGCCCTCGAAAGGCGGTGGTCATGAATCGCCACACTTCGGCCAGCTGGGCCACAGGACAGACGCCCGACGACGCATCCCTGGACATCCTCATCCCCACGCGCAACAGGCCTGCCGAACTGGCCGTCACACTCGCCGGTCTGGCC
Organism: Arthrobacter sp. Soil_N43; assembly: GCF_057655195.1. NCBI lineage: Bacteria > Bacillati > Actinomycetota > Actinomycetes > Micrococcales > Micrococcaceae > Arthrobacter > Arthrobacter sp. Soil_N43. The sequence continues at coordinate 17,600 of NZ_JBDGML010000114.1, read as the reverse complement.
GCTCAAGCAGGCCCCGTTTTCCGCCTGGTGGTCAGCGACCAGTCAGACGGATATCCCGTCTGGGACAAGGCGCCGGTCTCTGCCATCCTGCGCGTGCTCAGGGCGCAGGGGACGGAAGTCGGGCTGCTCCGCCACCTGCCGCGCCGGGGCCTGGCCGAACATCGCCAGTTCCTCCTGGAACAGGCGCGCACAGACAAGGTGCTCTTCCTCGATGACGACGTGTGGCTGGAGCCCGGCGCGCTGGGACGGATGAGCGAGGCACTGGACGAGCTCGGCTGCGGCTTTGTGGGCATGGCACCGCAGGGCCTCTCGTATCTTGCCGACCGCAGGCCGGAACAGACCGGGGCTTTTGCTGCGTGGGAGGGTCCGGTCATGCCAGAACGCATTCGGCCGGAAGAGCCTGCTTTCCAGCGGTGGCCTCTGCACAGTGCCGCCAACCTGAGCCACCTCAGCGCCGAACTGGGCCTTGAGCCCGGGCAATGGCTGCCCTACAAGGTGGCCTGGCTGGGCGGCTGCACGATGTTCCGGCGCCAGGCGCTGGAGGAAACCGGCGGCTTCCGATTCTGGGAGCAGCTGCCGCCCGAACACTGTGGCGAAGACGTGGTGGCCCAGTGGCGCGTCATGGAATCCTTCGGGGGCGCAGGAATCCTGCCCACAGGCGCCGTTCACCTCGAGTCGCCCACCACGGTTACGGACCGCAGCGTGGAGGCCTTCGACCTGATCCTCCCTGACTCACCGCAGGAACCTGCCCTACCCCTGATCAAGGAAAGGAACTGACATGAGCGAAAACGCGATAGAGGTTCAGAAATTTCTCGGCGGTATCAGTTATCCCGCCAGCCGTGACGCCCTCATCGCGCATGCCCAGGAATCAGGCGCGGACGGGAATGTCCTCACTGCGCTGGAAAGCATTCCGGACAAGGAATACGACAGCCCGACAGCCGTCAGCTCCGCCGTCTCGGATTCCTAAGACCTGCCCTCCCGAGGCTCCCGCTCCCGGCAGGCCCCGGCTTTCCGCACGCCTCCGACTCCCGGGGAGGCTGACAGGGAATATACTCGGCAGCAGTCATGAGCAGCCTTCCGTCAGCCCCCGCAACCGTCCGCATTGATGCGTGGCTGTGGGCCATCCGTGCCTACAAGACCCGGTCCGCCGCCACTGCTGCATGCCGGGCCGGGCATGTCCGGCTCAACGGAAACCCGGCGAAGGCGTCGCAGTCGGTGGTGCCCGGCGACACTGTCCGGGTTCGCCAGCAGGGATACGAGCGCATCCTCGAGGTGCGGCGCCTGATTGCCAAGCGCGTCGGTGCGGAGGCTGCCTCGCACTGCTTTACCGATCACACCCCTCCGCGCCCGATCGCCCCGGCGCTCGGTCTGCCGCAGCGCGACCGCGGAACAGGGCGGCCCACTAAGAAGGACCGGCGCGAAATGGAGCGCCTGCGCGGCCTCGGCTGAATGCAACGCGGCGCCTCAGTCCTTGACCTGCTCGCGGCCGTCCCGGACCTCGAACTCCCCCACCTCCAGGTCAGCGGCACCGAAGGCGGCGGGCAGCAGGGTCAGATGGACCGCACCTGACGACGTCGCCTTGCTCCCGGCCAGGGTGAATGCCGACGGCGTGGCGCCGGGTTCGAAGAGCCGCTTGCCCTGGCCCAGGACCACCGGGAAAACGATCAGCCGGTACTCGTCCACGAGGCCGGCGTCGTGCAGGGCGCGGACCAGCCGGTAGCTGCCGTGGACCTGGAGCTCCCGGCCCGGGCCTGACTTGAGGTCGTCAACGGCCTCGAGGAAATTCGCGGGGAGGATGGTGGTGTTGTTCCACGTCGGCTCGGTGAGCGTCGAGGACACCACGTACTTGGGCAGGCTGTTGAGCGCCTTGGCTACGGCGTCGTCCGGGTCCGTAACCTGTTCCCAGTAGGGCTGGAACATCTGGTAGGTGGTGCGGCCCAGCAGGATGGCGTCGGCTTCGGCGAACCACCCGTTCACGATCCTGCCCATGTCCTCGTCGAAGAGCGGCACCACCCAGCCCCCGTATTCGAAGCCGCCGCTGGTGTCCTCGTCCCTCCCGCCCGGACCCTGCATCACGCCGTCGAGGGTCAGGAACGTGTGGACCGTGAGTTTCATGGTGCGCCTTTCGGAGGATTGGTCGGTAGCGTTTCTCCCGGATCGGCCGGGCCCATGTCGAGGCGGAACGGCGGATACTCGTCCCGCATGAGTGCCACGTATGCGGTGACGCGGTAAACCCAGCGGTTCAGCCCGAGCAGCAGGTCGAAAAGGCTCGGGAGATACCGGCCGGTGAACAGCAAAATAACGGCGGCGATGAACGTCAGCAGTGCGATCAGCGACAACGCACCGCCCGACGCGTAGCGCGCCCCGTACCCCGACCAGTCGTCGTCGGACGCCACCCAGGTCCGGGACGTCCCGGCGAGCACCCCCACTATCAGCAGATGCGGGATGGCGAGCAGCCAGGACTTGACCAGCACCAGGCCGCGCGAGAGGCGCTCCGGGTAGTCGACGTCGAAGTCGGCCGGATAGTCGGTGCGGGCCAGGGTGAAGGGCGGATAGCGGTCCGTGCCGATGGCCGTGAAGGCATAGAAGGACACCCGCCAGCTCCACCGCAGCACGCCCACATTGAAGTTGAACAGCGAGCGCGGATACCGGGCCGTGAACAGGATCGCGAACCACGCCACGATGGAGGTGACGATCAGGGCGAACCACAGGAAGAACAGCACGATGAGGTGCGGGATCGCCAGGAACCACTTGACCAGCCACATCCAGCGGGACAGTGCAGGGTCGAGGCGGCCATTAAGGCGGGCGGGGTACGGCACGTTGGAGAAGAGCCCGACGGCGGGCGGCGGGGGTGGCGGGGCCGCGCCGCTGCCGGCGGGGCTGGTGGCGTACGGGGATCCGGCTGCGGGAACGGCGGAGGGGGGTCCCGCCGTCGGACGTTGCGGCGGCGGACCGTGGCGGCCCAGACCCATGGCACCCGCGACGATCAGCGGCACGCCGATGGCGAGCAGCACGAGTCCGGCGATCAGCAGCCCCACGAAAAGGGGCCACAGCAGATCGGAGCGAATGCCGCCCTGAAGGTCCGCCGCAATGGGGGCGGTGGCGTCAGCGTTCATCACCACGATGGCCCAGCTGCCGGGCCGCAGGTCCCACCGGAGTTCCTGGGTGCCGGCGCCCGTGGCGGAGGCTGCCCAGAAGGTCTGCGCGCCGGGGCGGGCGGGAGTTCTGGTGCCGGGAACGTCCCGGTACTCCACCCTGAAGGGCCGCAGTTCGAGTTCCCTGATTTCCGACCGCCTCACGCCGTCGAGGTACCGCGCCACATCCTGCTGCTCGGCCACGCCGATGAAGATGTCCTTGCCCGCGGTGGCGGACGCTCCGCGGATGAGGATGCTGCCCGCGGTGTCCGACGGGATGACGTCCGGCAGGCGCTGGCCCACCATGATGTCCACCCCCACGGATGTGATGGCGTTCGAGCTGGCCTCGAAGCGCTCCGTTGAGGACGTGAAGAAGCCCTCGTCCCGCTGCTGGATGTTGAGCCATCCGGTTCCCGCCGCAGCGGCGACCAGCCCCAGGCCCAGCAAAGCCGAGAGTGTGCCGAGGACGAGCATCACCATGCGTCCGGGTTTCATACCTTCTCCTGCCTCTTAAAAGGCCGCCCCTTTGGCTGCCTTCTTTTCTGTTCGCCATGGAGAGGGTGGGCAGCGGCGGCCTCCGCCGGGTGGCTGCCGTGCATGTGCGGCGGATCCAGGATCCGCAGCGGGCAGAGCAGACCCTTGTTGCCGGACGTGATGGCGAGGCTGTTGAGCTGGGCGGGATCGTGCAGGACGCTGACGGCGTCCGTGGCCGCCCGCGCGTGCGTGAGGTCAATGACGATTTCGCGGCCGGGCAGCAGCGCGCTGGTCCTGCGGGCGATCACGTACAGGGCGCGGAGGTTGGCGACGGTAACCGTTCCGCGCACCTCGATACTGGCCGTTTGCAGGTGGTCATCGATATGGACGTGGACCTTGAGCCGGTGCTGGGTGACGGTGCGATCCACGGCGATCACACCTTCCGGACGGGTTGCGGCAAGCGTGGAAGACTGTGCTGGGTGTAGGCGGTGCTGTGCATGCGGCTGAGGCTCCCCATCTCCTGCTCTGCGGGAACGGCCCGGGCAGCCATGCCACTCCCCAAAATATGGCGAGACCGTTGACGTCAGCGGACCGCGGCCCCTCCCCCGACGTCCTTGTCGGAACCGCGCGTTCAGCTCCAGAATGCACCCTCCAACCGTTGCTGTGAAGAGGCGGCCCCTGCGGGTCTTCGGTGCCCCGCCGGAATTGCTGCCCGGCCGGTCCGCCCCTAGCCTGTTCGTATGCTTCCTCATGCCACGTGTCCCACTCCGGCAGGCCTCCTGCTGGCCTCCGTCAGGCAGCCCGGCGAGGCGGCGCTGCTGGATGTCCGCGTCGCCGACGGGGTCATCACCCACGTCGGACCGGCGGGAGAGGTGCCCCGGGACGCACCGGTGGTGGACCTTGATGGCCGGTTCGCTATTCCGGGCCTGTGGGACGAGCACGTGCACATGACGCAGTGGGCCCTGGCCGCCAACCGCGTCGATCTTTCCCAAGCGGAATCCGCGCGGGACGCCGTCGAGGCGGTCCGGACCCGCCTCTCCAGCGCATCCCCGGACCGCACTTTGGTGGGTGTCGGTTTCCGGGATGCGGTGTGGGCGGACGTGCCGAGCCTTGAAATGCTCGACGCCGCCACGCACCACGTGCCCGCCGCCCTGCTCAGCCACGACCTTCACTGCGTTTGGCTGAACTCAGCTGCAGCGTCAAAGTACGGCGTGGAGGTGGACGCCAGCGGCCTGCTGCGCGAGGACGCGGCGTTTGCGGTGACGCGGGAGCTGGGCAGGCTGCCGGCCGACGTGGTTGATCCGTGGGTCCAGGATGCCGGCCGGGACGCCGCCGCCCGAGGGATTGTGGGCATCGTCGACTTCGAAATGGCCTGGAACCGCGACGCCTGGCTACGCCGCGCGGCCGGCGGATTCGCCGCCTTGCGGGTGGACGCGGGCGTCTACGCGCAAGACCTGGAGCGGGCGGCCGCCGCCGGGATGCGTACCGGCCAGGCGCTCGACGGCGGGGCGGGGCTTGTGCGGGTGGGCCCTCTGAAGGTGCTCATCGACGGCTCCCTGAACACACGCACTGCCTACTGCGAGGACCCTTATCCGCACGGCGGCCACGGGATGCTCACCGTGAGCGAAGCCGAGCTGTACGAGCTGCTGGTGTGTGCACGGGACACAGGCTTTGTCCCGGCCGTCCACGCTATCGGCGACGGCGCCAACCGGGTGGCGCTGGACGCCTTCACCGCCGCCGGCATTTCGGGGCGGATCGAGCACGCCCAGTTTGTGCGGCGGGAGGACTTCGCCCGGTTTGGCGGACTGGGGCTGACGGCCAGCGTGCAGCCCGCCCACGCTTTGGACGACCGCGACGCCGCCGAGGCCAACTGGAGCGGCCGGACAGGCCGGGCATTCCCGCTGCGGTCGCTGCTGGATGCCGGCGCAACACTGGCGCTCGGCTCCGACGCGCCGGTCGCCCCGCTGGATCCGTGGCTGGCCATGTCCGCGGCGACCACCCGCTCCCGGCCGGACGGCCGGGGGCCGTGGCATCCGGAGCAGGCCCTCACGCGGGAAGAGGCGCTCCGCGCCTCGACACGGGGGCGCAGCCGCATCCAGGTCGGCGACCCTGCCGACCTTGCGGTGCTCGACGGCGACCCGCTGGCTGTTCCTGATGCCGTTTTCGCCGAAATGCCGGTGGCCGCGACGCTGGTGGCGGGACGGTTTACCCACCGGGGCCCCGGGGTTTAGGTTTCATAGCCCCGCTGTCCTCAAACGACCGATGGCACACCCGGCCATGCCGGAGTTCAGTGCTTGCCACCTGTTTCAGGTCCGTCCCCTTTGGCGGCCTCACCGTGGTGCGGATGGTCTTTGTGGCGCGCTTCCTGAAGGTGTTGCTCCAGCTTCTCTTCAGCGTCGCGGCGGCGCTGACCCACGGTACGTATCTGCTGGGTCGTGGGCGCGGCGTGGGCGTGCTGGTGGGGGCCGTGATCCGGAGGGTCTGCTTTCTCGCTCATAGTGGAATCGTCCCACCGGACACGGCCATCAGGAAGCGGTTGTCTCTGTCATTGGCGGCGCGGCAGTGGGATTCTAGAGGAGTGACGGCGGCGGTCGATGGCGAGGTGCGTATCCGGCTGCTGGGCGGCTTCCGCGTGTCGGTAGACGCGCGGGACATCCCGGACAGCGAGTGGCGCCTGCGGAAGGCCAAGGCCGTGGTCAAGCTCCTGGCATTGGCGCCCGGTCACCGGTTGCAGCGGGAGCAGGTACTGGATTCCCTGTGGCCTGGCTTGGACCCGGATGCGGCTGGCGGCCAGCTTCGCAAGGTGGTCCATGAGGCCCGCCGCATCCTGGATCCGAGCCCGTCGGCATTGGACCGGTACCTCATCTCGGGCGAGCAGCTCCGGCTGCGCCGCGAGTCGACGTGGGTGGATGTGGATGCGTTCGAGGCTGCCGCTTTGCGGGCACGCCGGACCGGCGACCCGGCCGCGTATGCGGCAGCGATTGGCCTGTACGAGGGGGATCTGCTGCCGGAGGACCGGTATGAGGACTGGGTAACAACCAAGGAAGGGTCGCTCCGGTCGGATTTCCTCGCGCTGCTGGTCGAACAGGCGAGATTGCTGGAGGCCCGCGCGAACTTCGACGGCGCCGTGTCGGCACTCCGGCGGGTCATCGCAGCCGATCCCATCCACGAAGAGGCAGGCGCCGCGCTGATGCGGGTGCTGGCGCTGACTGGCCGGCGACACGAGGCCATGCAGGAACACGAGCGCCTCCGCGCAGCGCTGGACCGGGAACTGGGCGTCGAGCCAGACCCCGCTACGGAACGGCTGTTCGAGCAGATCCGCTCAGGCCTGTCAGCGGAGCCTGAGCTGGCCGGGGAGTTGCTCGAGCAGGTCGGTGGCCTGCGGTTGATGTCGGGCGATTTTCAGGGTGCGGTCACAGCGTTCGCGGGGGCGATAGCGCGCCTGCGCGGTTCCGGCGCCAATGCCCGCTCGGCCCGGCTGCACCGCAAAGCCGCGCAGGCCTGCCTCATGACGCAGGACACGGCCTCCGCTGAGAGGCACGTTCGGGCGGCCGAGGGCCTGCTGGCAGGCACGAAGGACGAGGCCGAGAAGGCGCGGGTTCTGGAGGCGCACGCGAACTGGCTGTGGGCAGTGGGGCGCTACGACGAGGCGCAATCAGCAGCGGAGGCCAGCCTGGCAGCCGCCGGGGCCCACGGAACCGGCGAGGACGTCGCCGCGGTGCAGGAAACACTCGCCATCATCTGTCATATGCGCGGAGCGTGGCGGCCCGGTCTTCAGGCCGAGATCGAGCGGCTGGGTGATGCGGGCGAGCAGGATCCGCGGCTGGGAAGGATATTCGAATTCCATTGCTGCATCGGTGAGTACCATCTCTACGGGGACGGGCTGTGCGAGACGGTCGAAGACTACGCCCGCGGCACGCTGGCTCTGGCCATCGACCGGGGCGCGCGGCACGCCCAGGCGTTCGCCTGGTGCCTGCTCGGGGAATCGCTCCTGTTGCAGGGGCGCTGGGATGAGGCGGCGGGATGCCTGGAGCGCAGCACGGAACTGTACGCCGAGCTCGATACCCGCTCCGGCGTGCTGCCCTGGCAGCGGCTTGGCGAGCTCGCGGTCATGCGTGGCGACAGCAGCGCGGCCGCGGCGTACCTTCGTCACGGAATGGCGATCGCCGTGGTGTCGCCCCTGGCCCAGCACGCGTGGGGCCGGCTGTATGCGACGGCGGCGTTGGACGCGCTGGAGCGCGGCAATCCTGCCGAGGCGGTCCGCGTTGTCCGGTCCGCGGCATCGGCGGCGGCGCGCTACGGCGAATGTCCGACCTGCACCGCCCTGCTGTATCCGATGGCGGCCGAAGCATTCGCGGCACTGGGTGACCGGGCGGGCGCAAGCGTATTCACCCAGGCGGCAGAGAAGGTTGCGCATTCCTTCCAAAGTTCGGCGTGGACTGCCATGGCCGAGTCCGCCCGCGGTTCGCTGGCGCTGACCGACGCGGACACGGGCGGGGCGCGCGAACGGTTCCTCTCGGCCGCGCGCCTCTACGAACGGGCCCACCAACCGTTCTGGTCCGCCCGCTCCAAGCTGCAGGCCGCACTCGTCGGCACGGGCGGCCCGGCTGACCGGCACCTGCTGGACGAAGCGGCCAGCGCGTTCGAGCAACTCGGCGCGGTACGGACGCTCGATGCCGCACGCGGCGCAGCCTGATCGCCGGCCCAAGCCGCCCGCCGCAGGTGCCGGCGTCAGAGCCGGCGCGTCATACGGTCGCTACGCGATCGAAATCGGCACCGTTCATGTGCTCGCACAAGGCAACGCAGGCATCGAAATGGGCCGTGAACTCCGGATTCTGCTTCCATGCGTTCCGGGACGCCTCGTCAGTCCACTCCGCGAACGAAACATAGTGGCCGGGAACGCGTCGGTCACGAATGAGGTTGGCCACCACGATCGACGGGTAGTTCGCCCGGGACCACTGAAGGAATTCCGTCCACCGGTCGATAAACTCCTGGTCGCAGCCCTGCTTCACCTGCCAGGTTCCTGAGGCATAGTGGTCTGCCATCGGTCTCACCTCCTTTCAGAATCTCGCTTTCACCGTAGGCCGCGACCGTTCCCCACGCGTTCCCCAGCGGAGTAGGAAGCGAGTGGGCGGCGAGGGAGGCCGGGGCGTAGCGTGGATACTGCCCAGGGCGAAGAGTCCGGCCCGGCGGAAGGGGCCGGATGACCCGGGAAGGGATTCCCATGAAGGCGATCATTTGCGGGGCCGGCATCAGCGGGCTCGCTGCTGCGGCTTTCCTTGCGGGCGACGGCTGGGACGTGGTCGTGGTGGAGCAGGCAGCCGGACCGCGGCCGCAAGGCTACATGGTCGATTTCTTTGGTCCGGGGTGGCAGGCTGCAACGGCGTTGGGCATCATCCCGCGGATTCGGGAGCTGGGCTACAGGGTGGAACGGCTGGATTATGTGGACGGCCGCGGCAGGGCCCGGGCAAGCCTGCCCTTTGCCAGGTTCGCTCAGGTCGTCAGGGGTGAACTCGTCAGCATTCTGCGCCCTGACTTGGAACTGGCCATCCGCGAAGCCGTGCCGCCAGGCGTGGATCTGCGCTATGGCCGCACGGTGTTGGCCGTCACGCAGAGCCGCGCTTCCGTGACCGCCATGCTTGACGACGGGGCCTCACTTGAGGCGGATCTCCTCATCGGGGCGGATGGCATCCACTCAGTGATCAGGGAGCTGGTTTTCGGGCCGGAGCCGGAGTTCCTCCACTATCTCGGCTTCCACGTGGGCGCCTATTCCTTCAGGGACCCGGAGGTCGCCTCGCTGGTGGGTGACAGGTTCGCCGTCACCGATACCCGCAACGAGGCCATGTTTTTCTACCGCCTGCGAGACGGAACGATCACGGCGATGGCCGTGCACCGCACGGACGACCCGGCCCGTCCCGATGATCCCCAAGGCATGCTCCGCTCCAGGTACGGGAGGCTGGAGTGGATCTGCCCGGCAGCCCTCCGCCACTGCCCGAAGGACTTCTACTACGACCAGGTCGCCCAGATCAGAATGCCCCGCTGGCACACGGGACGCACCGTCCTGGTCGGTGATGCGGCAGCCGCGGTGTCACTGCTCGCCGGCCATGGAGCCTCCCTCGGAATGGCCGCCGCCTATGTGTTGGCGGATGAACTGAAGAAGCAACCGGACCTCGGACGGGCGCTCGACTCCTTCGAAACGCGCATCCGGCCCTTGGTCCTGGAGCACCAGAAGGCGGGCGTTTCCGCCGCGCAATGGTTCGTCCCCGCCACCCGCCACGCCGTGCAGGTGCGCCGTGCGGTGATCCGCCTCGCCCGGATCCCCGGCTTGACGCGCCTCATCAGTTCCGCAGTGGTCGGCAAATCCGGCCAGCACTTTCTCCATCCGAAAATCCGTCACCCCAGTAAAGTCCCGCTGGCGGACCCGCAGGCATAAGCTACAAGCAGAACGTTCCCTCGACCGCCGGAGTGCTCGTCATGGACAGTGAATTCGCCGAAGTCATCGATCATGACGTCACCACCATCACCTGCGTCTGCGGCAACACCGTCAGCAACGAGGGATTGATTCAGGCCAACTCGGAGGGCATCCCCGTTTACATCGGCCGTAACTCCAATCTCCCCGACGGATTGGCCGCCTGGCCCGACGATGAGGACCTCTATACCCTCTGCCCGTCCTGTGGTCGCGTGTACCGTGACACGGTCATCGAAGAGACAGGCACCGCGCCCGTTGCATTCCGGGTCGATGTCACCACTGGCCCGGTCGCAGAGGCCATCCAGGTTCACTGGAGCCTCGACCTCTAAGGCTACGGGCAGTGTGCTTGTAGGGATCGGCAGCCGAACTGGCCCGATGAATGAATCATCTGGCTTATAGGTTGAGATTGCCGTGATCAGCAGGGTTCTGCCTGATTTCCGTGGATATGGTGGCAGGCATGGAACCAGTTCTGAATTTTGCACGGCGTTGGGGCGCCCCCGTGGCGGCCGTCATCTTCTTCTCCCTGTGGGCTGTGGCCGAGGCCGGCAGAATGGGAGGGTCCTTCCTGGCGTGGCCTGGGAACTGGGCATTGATCCTGATGGCGTTGGCTGTTGCCTCGGCAGCATGGAACCCGGCGGTGTCTCTGGGATTTACGGCTGCACTGCTCGCCGGGCAATTGAGCCATTCCATCCCCATGATGGCGTCCACACACTGGGCCATCTATATCGGCTCGTTCATCGCGCTCGGCTTCACCCTGTGGACCGCGCCGCACCGGATGCGCTACATCGCTGCGGGGGCCAATCTGGTGTTCGCGGCCATCATGACCTTCCTCATACTCTCGTGGAGATACGGCGGCGGTGTCGGTTGGTATGCGCCGGTGTATTACGGTGACAGGCCGACGCTCATGGCCTATGGCTGGCAGTTGTTCGCGTTCCTCCTGCTGATCGCTGCAGCCTGCGCCGCCGTCGGGCTTCTGCTTGCCCTTTATCAGGAACGCGGCAACCTGTTCCGCGCCCGCGAGTTGGCGCAGAGCAGCCTGAAGGAAACCGAGATTGATTTGGTCGTGGAGCAGGAGCGGACACGCATTGCCCGGGATCTTCACGACGTCCTCGCCCATTCGCTTGCGGTCATAGCGGCGCAAGCCGACGGGACCCGGTACCTGAGCAAGGACCAGCCCCCGGCTGTCCTCAACGCCCTGGACACCATCGCCCGGTCAGCCCGCAGCGCACTGGTGGATGCCCAGCGTGTCATCGAGGGCGTCCGCGACGACGGGATGGTGACGCCCCAGCCTCGATTGAGCGACATCAAGGCGTTGATTGACAGCATGCAGCGGGGCAGCCTGAAGATCCGCTTTAGTGAATCCGGGACGCCTGTGGAGCTTTCTACCGGACAGCAGGTGGCTGTTTTCCGAATCGTTCAGGAATGCCTGACGAATGCGCTCAAGCATGGCGGGCGCGGCACGGATGTGAGGATCCACTTTGACTGGACCGGACCCGGCCTGACCCTGCATGCGGCGTCGGCCACCCGGCCCGGCGATCATGAGGGCCCTGGCAATACGGCCGCGCCCCGGATCGGGCGGGGGCTTCCCGGCATGCGCGAACGCGCCCACCTGGCCGGAGGCTGGCTGACAGCCGGACCTGATGGCGACCACTTCCGGGTAACGGTCTTCATTCCCTTCGGAAGCCGCGAGGCCAGTCCGGAGGACGATGCAGCTCCCTCGGCAGCGAAACAGCTTCTGACGGGAACAGGGCTGCCGCGGCTGGAAGCGGCTGAACAGGGAGCGGACAGCCGTGGGTGATGCCGGGCTGCGCATCACGGTGGCGCTCGTTGATGACCAGGCCTTGTTCCGTGCCGGCATCCGGATGCTCATTGAGAGCCAGGAGGACATGGAGCTCTCGGGCGAAGCGGGGGACGGGAAACAGGCGATGGCCCTGGCAACGGAACGTCGTCCGGACGTCATGCTGATGGACTTGCGGATGCCTGTGATGGATGGCGTCGAGGCCACGCGGAGGATAGTTGAAGACGCCGATGCAGCCGGTATCGACAAGCCCAGGATCATCGCGTTGACCACCTTTAACCGGGATCAGGCCGTGGTTCAGGCTGTGCAGGCCGGGGCCAGCGGGTATCTGCTCAAGAGCGCGGAGCCTGAGTTTCTGCTGGCGGCCATCCGCACCGTTCACTCCGGCTACTCGGTTATCGCGCCGGGATCTATCCATTCCCTCTTCGAGCACGCCGCCCGCAACGCTCCCGCTCCAGGCCCGGACCTCTCCGTCCTCGACGTCCTCTCCGTGCGTGAGCGGGACGTCTTCCTGCTCGCGGCCAAGGGCCTGAGCAATGGCGAAATGGCGGAGGGCCTGTTCGTCTCCGAAGCCACGGTTAAGACCCACCTACGAAGCGTGCTGGACAAGCTGGGCCTCCGGACCCGCCTCCAACTGGTGGCGTATGCCCACGAACGCCGCCTTCTCGGGGATTGAACAATCAGCCCCAGCAGAGGCAGAACGGATGCCCTGCCGGATCCGCGTAGACCTGGAAGCCTTCAGCCGATTCGGTGTCATCTGCCGGCTTCAGCAGCCGGGCGCCCAGTGACATGGCATGGTCATGGACGGCTGCCAGGTCATCGACGTACAGGTCGAGGTGGATCTGCTGTTGCGTCCCGTCGGGCCAGTCAGGCTGAACATGGTTGGGCGCGAGCTGAAAGCCCAGCCGCGGCTCCTCACCGACGTACACAGTGTGCCAGTCGTCGTCGGTCTCCACCGTGCCGCCCAGGAGTCCGGCCCAGAAGGTGCTCTCGGCGGTCAGGTCCGCTGTGTCGAAGACGACGATCTGTCGGGTGATCTTCATCCCGTCATCCTTGCACGGGGCGTCAGATATTCCGAGGGGTTCACCCTCGCGGTGGTCCCGCCCACAGAATCTCCCCGCGCACCCAATCCGGCAAAAGCGTACAGTGGAACAAGACGCCTGATTCTGGACGCCTTGCTGCTGAGGGAGAGATCGTGACGATTGACTGGGACGAAAAAAAGGCCCTGCTACAGGAACCGAACATCGCGGCGGTAACGCAGCTGTGCGACGAACTCATGGAAAAGAAGCCGGGATCCATCGTTCCCTACATCGACCCCATCCATGACGAGGATGAGTGCCGGATAGTCAGCCTGCACGTCAGCCCGGGCAAGGGCACCGAATCAGGGTTTGTTTCGCACCTCAACGACGATGAAGCCGCCCGCCGGGCCACCCAGATCTACGAGCTCGCGGAACTCGAACCCCGCTACGTGATGCCGTGGAACGCCTACCCCTGGGTGCGCGACGCGGACATGCCGTCGGCGCTCAACGTCCAGGAGAAAACCGACGGACTGCGCCCCTTCCGCCAGTTCCTGAAAATCAATAAACGGGTCTCGGCGATCATTGCCCACGGCACGGATGCCTCCACTTTCCTGACCCTCTTTGAGAAGACCTACCACTCGTCCCTGAAGAACAACGGCATTAAAATCTACAAGGCCAGCGCGCTCGGCGGGCGGGCCTTTGCTGTTTCCGAGGCCAAGCAGGAAGAGCTTCTCGCCAAGAGCGTGGACATCTACAAGGACGCCATGCAGCGGGCGGGCATCCAGCACCTGTAGCACCAAAGCACAAACACGACGGCGGAATCACGCCTGGGCGCCTTCACCCCTCGAGCAGCCTCCGCCGGTGCTTCAGCTCCTTCACCCACGCCCTGGTGACCATGTCCGGAAAAGGCGAGCCCCCGCCGTCGTGCGTTGACGCAAAAGCCGTGCCGGCGTCCAGGTCCGCGAGCAGCGGGCCCGCCGCCTTCAGCGCGAGCTCCACCACCTGCGTCGCCGCGCGTTCCGTCAGGCCCAGGCCGGTTGCCCAGCCCAGGAAGTGCTTCCGCGAGATGCCGCTGCGCTTGCCGCCGAGCGTCAGCGCGAGGGTCTTGTCGCCGTAGACGACGGTGGAGGGGATGTCGTAGACGGGCGCGATGGACCACTCTCCGTGTGGCTGCTGCACCATGGACACGTTCTTGGCGTGCAGGTCCCCGTTGCCGCTTAGCCACGCGAAGGCGGCCTGGATGGCCAGGTTCCGCAGGGCCGGCAGCGGCGCGGCGCAGTATTCGGCGAGCGCACGGCACACCGTTCCGAACCCCACGTTGTACTTGTCCGCGGGATACAGCTTCAGCACCTGCGCCCCGTCCTCGACGGCGAGGCGGGCCACCTGGTCGCCGCCGCCCGCCACGGGCACCCGGTCGAACCGCTCCACGAGCAGCCCCGGCCGGCCCGCGATGTCCCGCATCAGCTGCACCCGGCTCAGCGGAATCCGCAGCTTCGCCGCGTAGCGGAACATGATGAGTTCGTTTTCCACCACGTGCGGGAATTCCGGCGCGTTGAGCTTGAGGATGAACCGCCGTCCGGCGCTGGCCACCGGCATGGAGATCATCCCGGCGGACAGCTTGTCCTGCACACCCGCGAGGGCCACGGGATCGATCAGGCCCGAGTCCCCCAGCAGCTCATCGAAGTCCACCGGCTTCCGCTGATCCACCTCGACGGCGTGCTCCTCCGGATCCAGCGGCTCGCCGTGCCCCACGATCTGCACGTCGCCCACCGGGTTCCCGCCCGCGGCAATCAGCAGCGAGAGGTCATCGTCCGCGCTGGTCTTGATGGACCGGCGCAGGGCGTTCAGCCGGCGTCCCTCCGGCAGCAGACCGGTGAAGTAGGGCGGGGCCGCCCCTGCGGCGGACAGCACCGGTTCCGGTGTGAGAGGCAGCGAACTGGCGACGGCTGGACCGCCGTTATGCAGGTAGGCGGGCAGATAGCTGAACCTGGTGCCGCCGTCGTGCCGTTCCAGCCGCGCCGCCAGGACGCCCCGCTTGTAGATGTCGGCGACCCGGTGCCTCATGGCCGCTTCTCCCCCCGGGTGTCAGCAGCGGCTGCCGTGCCTGCCGCCTCCAACGCAACGTCCGACGGCGGAACGGCCGACGGCGGCTGGCTCACCAGCGCGCGGGCCGCTTCCCTCGCCCGGGTGGCGAGCCGCAGCTCCAGGCCCAGCGTCTCCAGCACCGCGAGGAGGGAATCCAGCTGCACACTCGGCTTGCCCTGCTCCACGAACCGGACAAAGCGCTCGGAGACTCCGGCCATGTCGGCAAGGTCCTGCTGGCTAAGACGGAGTGCAGCCCGGCGGGTGCGGACTTGCGCCGCCAGCATCCGTGGAAAATTTTCAGCCAATTGGGGCTCCTTCATAGGCACGTTCCTACCGATTGCGGATATTTCCCAGCTTAAACCCGTTACTGGCGAAAGGGTAGAGGCGAATCGGCACGAACGTACCGGGCCGATATGACCGTGGCTCTTCTTCCGCTCGTCCTTCTGCCCGCCGACTCAATCCGGTCCTTCGTGAGACCGAAGGGGCCGCACAGGGCCTGCGGGTTGACACCCCCGTGTGACCCGTGCCATATTCTTAATCGTGAACCTGTCAGACAGCCGGACAGCCGGACAGCAAAGCGGAGGGATCGCCTCCCCCCTTGCCCGCCTCAGCGCCGCCGAGGCGGTCTTCAACGCCATCCGCGGGGACATCGAAGGCGGCAGGCTGGCCATCGGCGCCAAGCTCAACTCCGAGGTTGCCCTCGCGCAGCAGTACGGCGTCAGCCGCTCCGTGATCCGCGAGGCCCTCCGCTCCTGCACCGCCTTGGGCCTGACAGTGACCCGCACCGGCCGGGGCACCTTCGTCGTCGCCGACCACGTGGCGAACGATCTGGTCCTCGGCCAGTTCTCCGCCCGCGACCTCACCGAGGCCCGGCCGCACATCGAAGTCCCCGCCGCCGGCCTCGCCGCCGAACGCCGCACCGCCGAGGACCTGGACATCCTTCGCGCCATGGTGGCCTCGATGGCCGTGGAAACCGACCCTGAAGCCTGGGTGGTGCTCGATTCCGGCTACCACGCCGCCATCGCGCGCGCCAGCGGCAACAAGGTCTTCGAAAGCGTTGTGGCCGACATCCGGGACGCCCTGACGCACCAGTCCGAAACCCTGAACCTGGTCACGGAAGACCGTCAGCACGCCTCAAACGTGGAACACCAGGCCATCCTCGAGGCCATCGAAGCAGGCTCGGCAGCAGACGCCAGCGCCGCGATGAGCGCCCACCTCCGTGCCGTCGGCGAAGCGCTCGACTCCATCCTCAAGCAGTAACCTCCAGCAGCTAATTTTCCACCAGCTATCCACCACCCAAGGACTCCATGCCCTCCCCCGCCATGCCGGCAAGCCCCTCCTTCACCGCGCCCGCCGCAGCCGTGCCCGCCAAGAGCAGCGCCTCCGCAGCAGCGCTGCCCCGCCACGAACCGCTTGCCGTCCAGACCCGCGACGGCCTCGTGGAAAGCATCCACTACGGCTCCCTCATCGCCACCGCGCCGGACGGCCGCGTCCTGTTCTCCGCCGGTGAGCCGCAGGCCTCGTTCTATCCGCGCTCCTCGCTCAAGCCGCTGCAGGCCGTGGCCCTGGTCCGTGCAGGACTCGACCTTCCGGCCGACCTCCTGGCCCTCACCGCCGCAAGCCACTCCGGAGCGGCCGAGCACCGCGACGGCGCTGCCCGCATTCTCGAACTGCACGGACTCACCGCCGCTGCCCTCGAAAACACCACCGACCTCCCCTACGGCACCAGTGAGCGGGAGGACTGGCTGCGCGACGGCGGCGGGGCCACGCAGATCACGCAGAACTGCTCGGGAAAGCACGCAGCCATGGCCGCCACCTGCGTCATCAACGGCTGGCCGGTCAAGGGTTACCTCGATCCCGGGCACCCGCTGCAGCAGCTCGTGGCCAAAACCGTGGCCGAGCTGACCGGGGAGGAGCCGTCCGGCCCCAGCACCGACGGCTGCGGCACCCCGCTCTTCGCCCTGACCCTCGCCGGGATGGCCCGCGCCTTCGGCCGGCTGGCGTCCGCAGGACTGCCGAACGGCACTTTCGACGACGGTGCGCCCGCCGCAACTCCGGAAGCCGCCGTCGCGCACGCCATGCGGAACCATCCGGAGATGGTGGCGGGCGAAGGCCGCGACGTCACCGAGCTCATGCGCCTCATGCCCGGCCTGCTGGCGAAGGACGGCTTTGAAGGGATCCAGGCCGTGGGGCTGCCGGACGGCAGTGCATTCGTCATCAAGATTTCCGACGGCGGCGACCGCGCCCGTCTGCCGGTCACCGTCCGGGCACTGGAGGGGCTCGACGTCGACACCTCGCCGCTCGCCGGGCTCGCCGCCGGCACTGTCCTCGGCGGCGGCAGGCCCGTGGGCCTGCTCCAGGCCGTTGATTTCCTCTCGCCTGCCCCCGCCAACGACTCCGTCCCTGCCAACGACGCCAACTAAGGACTGCACATGACCGAAACCCTGCCCCTGCCGGAGGCGCAAGACCTGCATGTCCGGTCCGAGCATGATCTGCTCGGTGACCGGGATGTCCCCGCGGGCGCTTACTGGGGCGTCCACACGCTCCGCGCGGTGGAGAACTTCCCCATCACCGGCCAGCCGCTCTCCACCAACATGCACCTGGTCCGCGGCCTCGCCGCC
>NZ_JBDGML010000113.1:0-121446 GCF_057655195.1 Arthrobacter sp. Soil_N43 | reverse complement strand
CGAACCGGGCGCCAAGCCTTGAAAAACCGTCCCTCCCCTGAAGACATAGCCAATCCGGCCCAGTCCGATGCCGGTACAACCGAATCCGAAGCCCAGGGTGTGCACATTGTGCACACCCTCTTTTGTGAACATTTTGAGCCCCAACCCATCCGAGTGTGACGATCCTTGCGCGGCGATGGGAATCCCTCTCCACGACCAGCCGCCGTGCCAGGCCAACTGCGACGAAACGACGTTCCCGGGCTCAGCCGGAATCCGACTCGCGAAATAGGCCGAGCAATGATGTGCGCAGCAAACCGAGGACGGCATTCATTGAACGTCATAGCGTTGCGACCTCCCTTCGACCATCTCATGGGCGTAGACAGTAGAAGAGAGCATGACCAGAACTTCGCTCGATGAACCGGGACCTCCATTAGGCCCGCACCTTCCAGCACGACAAAATCGCGCTTATCGGCGTTTGAAAGCACGGGAGCGATGTGGCTGCCAGAACTCCCGCGCACCAGTGAAGATGGCCCCTTTGCGGTAGGAGCTATCCATGCAGCAATCCGTTGCGTAGATGGCGGGTAACGGTCGCACCGGTGCAGTCCCGAACCCCTCGCAGTGGCGGTAGCGAGGGTCTCTACTCCGCCACCAGGTCGGATGGCAGCTGGGCTTCCGGTCCGGCCTCGCCGCCCATTGCCGCCACCAGCCGTTCACGGGCGCGCCCAAGATGGACATCGAGCAGCCGGGCGGCTTCGTCACCGCGGCCCTCCTCGATCAGTTCCAGGAGCCTCTGGTGCTCCGCCTGGATCAAAGCGGCG
Source organism: Arthrobacter sp. Soil_N43 (assembly GCF_057655195.1). NCBI lineage: Bacteria > Bacillati > Actinomycetota > Actinomycetes > Micrococcales > Micrococcaceae > Arthrobacter > Arthrobacter sp. Soil_N43. The sequence goes on along the minus strand of NZ_JBDGML010000113.1, from coordinate 120,649 downwards.
TCCAGGAGGTGCAATGACTGCACCCGGGACATGCACAGGCGGACTTCCCCCACCAGTGATAGGTACATCTTGCTGATGCGTTCATTTCCGACGGCGTCGATCAGGCTGGCGTGGAACCGCATGTCCGGTTCCACCACATCGAGGGTCGAGCCTGCTTCCAGTGCAGCAATGTCCTTGTTGGCCCGCACCGCACCAGCCGGAACCGTCCGGCTTGAGGCCAGCCGGCGGAGCACTTCACTCTCCAGATAGGCCCGGGCGACGTAAATGTCCCGCACAGATTCCGGGCCCAGATCGGCGACGCGGGCGGTCTTGTGCACTCCCCGGACCAGCAGTCCCTCGGCCACCAGCTTCTCGATGGCCGCCTTGGCTGTAGGCCGGGCCACCTCATAGGAGGATGCGACGTCCGTCTCTGTGAGTGTTTGAGAGGATACCAGCTCCCCCGAAAAAATCCGGGCCCTCAGGTCAGAGGCGATCGCTTCGACGATCGAGACAGCTGCGATGCGGCCAGACACAAATCCCCATTCCCGTACAAAGCTTTGGACGTACTCATTTTGCCAGACAAAGAGCTGGTCCGATTGACTAACTAGTGTACTTGTTAGACAATCGGTAGGCGTCACGGAGTTGTGACGCTTCACACAATCGGGAGACACATGTTTCAGCAGATCCTCGACCCCATTGCCGGGTCCCTCTTGCTCTCGGCCCTGTGCGCCGCGCTTCCCCTGGTCCTTCTGTTCGTCCTGTTGGGCGTCTTCCGCGTCAAAGCACCCAAGGCGGCCATAGCCAGCCTGGTCCTGTCCCTGCTCCTGGCCATTGTGGGCTGGCGCATGCCTGTAGACCAGGCGCTGAGCGCCACCGTCGCTGGAATGTTCTACGGACTCTTTCCCATCCTGTGGATCCTGGCGAATGCCCTCTGGATCTATAAGCTGACGGTGGCAACGCCCTGGTTCGAAGTCCTAGGCAGGACCATCCGCTCCATTTCCAGTGACCTTCGTATCCTCTCCATCCTCATTGCGTTTTGCTTCGGCGCCCTCCTCGAATCCCTGGCCGGCTTCGGCGCGCCGGTGGCCATTTCGGCCGCCATGCTGATGGCCGCCGGCATGAAGCCCCTCAAGTCCGCCGTGGTATCGCTCCTCGCCAACACTGCGCCGGTGGCGTTCGGTGCAATGGCCGCACCGATCATCGCCCTGAATGGCGTCACCGGTCTGCCCCTGAATGAACTATCCGCGATGGCCGGGCGCCAGACTCCGTTTATCGCACTCATTGTGCCGCTGCTGCTTGTCTTCATCGTGGATGGCAAACGCGGCATGAAGCAGACTTGGCCGGTGGCCATGGTCGCCGGGACCGCCTTCGCGGCCGCGCAGTTTGTCACCTCCAACTACTTGGCGGTGGAACTCACGGACGTGGTCGCCGCCGTCGTCACCGTGGCCGCGGTGCTCCTGATGCTGAAGGTCTGGCAGCCAAAGGAAACCATCGGCATGGGTGGAGCTGTGACAACGGCGGAGCTCCCAGCCATGGTCCACAGCAACGGAACCCACAGATCCGGTGCCGATGCACAGGCACGTCCCTCCCTGCCGAGTGCAGACGCGGGCGACGTCCCTGCCGACAACAGCCGCCCGGAACCCCGGCAGATCTGGATGGCTATCGCACCCTACCTGATCATCATCGCGGTGTTCTCCGTCGCGCAGATCCCCTTCATCAAGACCTGGTTGGGCCAAGTGGGTGCAGTGACCTTCGCGTGGCCGGGCCTGCACATCGAAGATTCAGCCGGCAAAGCCCTTGCCGCCACCAAATTCAAACTGGACCACTTCAAGTCCACCGGCACGCTGCTGCTGCTGTCCGGTGCGATCACTATGGCGCTCTACAAGATCACGGCAGGTAAGGGACTGCGCATCTACCGCGAGACCTTGGTGCAGCTGCGCTGGACCATCGTAACTGTGACCTCGGTGCTGGCCCTGTCCTTCGTGATGAACCTGTCCGGCCAAACCACCACGCTGGGATTCGCCCTCGCTTCGGCCGGCGGCTTCTTCGCCATCCTCTCGCCCCTGATCGGCTGGATCGGTGTTGCGCTGACCGGCTCGGACACCTCCTCCAACTCGCTGTTCGGGCAGATGCAGGCCACCGCTGCAGAACAAACCGGGCTCTCCCCGGTCCTAATGGCAGCCTCCAACTCTTCCGCAGGCGTCATGGGCAAGATGCTGTCGCTGCAAAACCTCGCCGTGGCCTCTGCCGCAGTGGGTCTTGACGGTGCGGAAGGAACCCTATTCCGCAAGCTGATCGGCTGGAGCATGGGCCTGCTCGCCCTCATCACGCTCCTGATCTTCCTGCAGTCCACTCCCCTGCTTGGCTGGATGGTTCCCTGATGTCAAACCCTAAACTGGCAGAGTTCCAGCAGGCTGTAGGCGATCCCTCCCAGGTGAAGACCCGGGCGATCGACCTGCACGCCAACGCCCATGACGCTTCCCATTTCCTGCTCATCCCGCAGGCGGTTGTCATGGCCGGAAACGCCTCAGAAGTCGGCGGCCTCCTCCAAGCAAGTGCCTCCCAGGGCGTTCCGTTGACCTTCCGCTCCGGCGGAACCAGCCTGAGCGGCCAGGCAGTCACCGACGGTGTGCTGGTGGACGTCCGCCGCCACTTCAAGGACGTTCAAGTGCTCGACGGCGGCGCCCGGGTCCGTGTGCAGCCAGGCGTCACCGTCCGGGCACTGAACGCGCGGCTGGCGCCCTACGGGCGCAAGTTTGGCCCTGACCCCGCCAGCGAGTCCGCCTGCACCATCGGCGGAGTGGTGGCAAACAACTCCTCCGGCATGAACTGCGGCACCGTGGACAACGTGTACCGGACGCTCGAGTCTCTCACCGTGGTACTGCCGTCGGGAACGGTCATCGACACCGGCGCAACGGATGCCGATGAAAAGCTCCGGACGCTGGAACCGGACCTGTATAAAGGACTGGTGCAAGTTGCCGGCCGGGTGCGCGGCAACAGCGAGTCTGTGCGCCGGATCCAGCAGCAGTTCTCCATGAAGAACACCATGGGTTACGGCCTGGACTCCCTGTTGGACTTCGACAACCCGGTGGACATGATGGCCCACCTGCTCGTCGGCAGCGAAGGTACCCTCGGCTTCGTCGCCGAAGCGGTCTTCCGCACCATCCCGCGGCTGCCGCACGCCGCCACCGGGCTGTTGGTCTTCCCGGACCTGCAAGCCGCAAATGAAGCCCTGCCCGCGCTGGTGGAAACCGGCGCCGCTACGGTGGAGCTCATGGATGCGCTGTCCCTCAAGGTGGGTCAGACGCTCAAGGGAACCCCCGCCGTCGTACAGGACCTGGCGGTCCGGGACCACGCGGCGCTGCTCGTGGAGTACTCGGCCGGAGGGCCGGACGAACTGGCCGCCCTGCAGCACGGCCGCGAAAGCGCCCTGGAGGGGTTGGGGCTCTCGGCTCCGGCGCATTTCACGGGTGACGCGTCCGCGCGGGCGCAGCTGTGGCAGCTGCGCAAGGGTCTGTATGCCTCGGTGGCCGGGGCCCGGCCGCCGAGGACCACGGCGCTGCTTGAAGACATTGTGGTTCCGGTTCCCGTGCTGGGCCGTACCTGCAAGGAACTGATCGGGCTCTTCGACAAGTACAGCTACAGCAACAGCGTCATCTTCGGCCATGCGAAGGACGGCAACGTCCATTTCATGCTCACCGACGGCTTCACCACCGCGGACGAGCTGGACCGCTACAGCGCTTTCACCGAAGACATGGTGGAACTGGTCCTGGGCGAAGGCGGGTCGCTGAAGGCCGAGCACGGCACCGGACGGGTGATGGCACCTTACGTACGGCGGCAGTACGGCGACGAGCTATACAGCGTGATGCGCAGGATTAAGCAGCTGTTTGACCCGTCAGGGATGCTTAACCCCGGGGTCCTGATGGACGACGATCCGCAGGCGCACTTGCGCCACATTAAGACGGCGCCCCCGGTGGCCGAAGAAGTGGATCGCTGCGTTTCCTGCGGCTACTGCGAACCGGTGTGCCCCAGTAAGGACCTCACCCTTACACCGCGGCAGCGCATTGTCACGCTCCGCGCCATTGAATCCGCGCGACTGGCTGGAGACACGGCGCTGGTTAAGCAGCTTGAAAAGGATTATGACTACGAGTCCGTGGAAACCTGCGCTGTGGACGGTATGTGCCAGACTGCATGTCCCGTGGAGATCAACACCGGCCTGCTGGTCAAGCGCATGCGGCGCTCCGACGCTGGCCCTGTGCTTAACGTCGCGTGGAACGCCGCGGCCAAGCACTGGGAAGGGGTCACACGCGGAGCCTCGCTCGCCCTCACCGTGGTGGACAAGTTGCCCGCTGCGGCAGTCATTGCACCCAACAAGGCGGCCCGGGTGGTCATGGGAACGGACACCGTGCCGCTGTACTCACCTGAGCTGCCGGGCGGCGGTCCCGTGCGGAAACGTCCGATACCGAATGGCACGCCGGATGCCGTCTACTTCCCTGCGTGCGTGGGGACGATGTTCGGGGCGGCTAAGCGCGACGGCGAGGAACCCGGCCACGGCGTCCAGTACAGCTTTGAGCAACTGTGCGGGCGTGCGGGCATCACGCTGCTGGTGCCGAAGGGCATCGACGGCCTCTGCTGCGGAACACCTTGGTCTTCCAAGGGCATGGTGATCGGCCAGGCGACGATGCAGGAGAAAACCCTCACCGCGCTCCGGGAAGCCACCCGGGACGGGGAACTCGCCATCATCTGCGACGCGTCCTCCTGCACGGAGGGGCTCCGGCAGGCCGTGGAATCGGACGTCCCCTTGGAGGGCCAGCGCCCGCTGCGGATCGTGGACGCCGTGGACTTCGCCGCCGAGCACATCCTGCCCAAGCTTCCGGACCACGCAAAGCTCGGTTCTCTGGCGCTGCACCCCACCTGCTCCTCGACGCGCATGGGGATAAACGGTTCCCTGGACGCAGTGGCCAAGGCGGTGGCGGACAAGGTGGAGGTTCCGGTGAACTGGGGCTGCTGCGCCTTCGCCGGGGACCGCGGCATGCTCCACCCCGAGCTCACGGAGTCCGCCACCGAGAAGCAGGGCAAAGAGGTTGAGCAAATCGGTGCGTCAGCGCATGCATCATGCAACCGCACCTGTGAACTGGGGATGACCAGGGCAACGGGCGCCGACTACCGGCACGTGCTGGAACTGCTGGAGGAAGTGACGCGGTAACAGGGACCTCCAATGACGAGGTGACCGAATCTAGCTCCCCCTGGGGGCGTCCCGTCGTTCACCGAGCAGGCTCAGCACCTGAATGCTCTGCAGCCCCCACTCATGGCACCGGCTTCTTCCCTCGCTGTCTGTGTCGTCCGGCATTTTGGGAGATTTCTCTGAGGCAGCCGACTTTGCAGCCGCTCTTCGCCCTGCTCCCGGGCGACTAATGCCTAAGTTCGATTGAAGCTTCTTCCGCAGTCCGGGCCGTGGGCGGCTAAGCGGGGCAGGACGCCCTGCGGCCCAGACTTCTAACCGATCAGGCTTGGGTCGGACTTGCCAGAATGTTCCCATCGGGGTTGGGCGCTAGGGAATGCGCGCTTGTGGTCTGGTCGTACAGCCACCCGATATGCTTCCGGAGCAGGTCGGCTGCAAGGCTCCCGTTCTTGTCTTCAACGGCAGCAAAGATTGCGTGGTGATGAGCCCTAAGCTCTGCGAGGACGACCGGCCATTGCCCGAGGGAAACGAGGGCGTCCTTGATGTAGCCACGGACCGAGCCGCTAAGGGAGTCCATGACCGTATCGATGACCGCATTGCCAGCTAACGCGCTGAGGGCCAGATGGAACTGTGCGTCCAAATTATGGAATGTTTCGTAATCGATGTCGGAAGCATCCATGGCCATAAGAAGCTCCCTGGCCCGCTGGATGCCCTGCGGATTGTCATGTTGGACAGCCGCCTCGGCAGCCCATGTTTCGAGGAGAATCCGGGTTTCAACGATGTCTTTGACGGCAAGCCGGCTGCTGGCGATGTGGAGGCGAAGTGTGGCGGACAGTCCTGCCGAAGGTTCAGAGACGATGACGGCGCCGGACTTGGGGCCCGCCCCGCTCGGGCTGCGGATGACACCCACGACATCCAGGATGCGCATTGCCTCTCGAACTGATGCCCGGGATATGCCGTACTTTTCCGCCAGTATGCGCTCCCCGGGAAGCTGGTCCCCGGTTTTGAAGCGTCCGGAGCGCAACCCCTCCTCAACATCCTGCAGGAGTGCATCGTACGTCCGCTTTGGTGAGGAGGGCGCTAAATCGGTCATGCTTCAGTTTCCCCTACCAGGAACAGCATCAGCTACGGTCCTGTCCAAGAGCTCAGGAAAAGGAAAGGGATAACAGAACCTGAGAGGGGCCGCTATCCCTTTCCTTACCCGAGGCTGTCGAGGAACTGTGGAGTCCGGTTAGATGGCTTTACCCGGGTTCAGAATTCCCTGAGGATCGAACACATTGCGGATCGACCGCTGAAGTTCCAGCGACACGCTGCCCAGCTCGTCTTCAAGCCAGTCTCGCTTGAGCAGGCCCACGCCGTGTTCACCGGTGAGTGTGCCCCCAAGGCGCTGGGCCAGGTAGAACATGTCGCCGAGGGCCTTCTTCGCGGGTCCTTCCGTGATGGATTCGTCAGGGTCCACCACGATCATAGGGTGGAGGTTTCCGTCGGCCGCGTGGGCCACATTGAAGATTCGTACTCCGGTCTTACGGGAGATGTCTTCAAGTCCTGCGAAGACATCTGCTAGCCGGTTCCGCGGGACACCAATGTCGCAGATCGAGACACGGCCAAGTTGTTCCAGCGACGGGATGGCTTCCCTTCGCGTGGCCACAAGCGCATCAGCGGCGGCGGCGTCAATGGCCTTCTCTACATGGCTGGCGAAAGGCTCTATGGCCTGGAGAAGGACATCCTGCTCCAGGAATGCGCCGTACCCGTCGGTCTGGGCCAGTAGGAAGGCGCCGCCCTTTGAGCGATGGTTGGTGCCTTGCGCCGCGTCCACAGCTTCCAGTGTGGGGCCGTCCATAAGTTCCAGTACCGAGGGCTGCAGCCGGGCTGCGATGATCGCAGATGCAGCCAGGGCCGCGGCGTCGACATCCGGGAAATAGGCGGCGACGGTGGCAGTCTGGATGGGCCGGGGCCGAAGGCGCAGGGTGGCTTCCACCACCACCCCCAGCGTTCCTTCAGAACCGATCATCAGGGCGTTCAGGTCGTACCCGGTAACCCCCTTAATGGTGTTCCTTCCCGTGCGCAGCATCCGGCCGTCGGGCAGGACAACTTGGAGCGCCAGGACGGATTCCCGTGTAACGCCGTATTTTGCGCACCACATTCCGCCAGCGTTGGTGGCGATGTTGCCACCGATGGAGCAAATTGCCGTACTCGCGGGGTCCGGTGCGTAGAAAAGGCCGTGGGCTCCTGCTGCGGCGTTCACTTCGGCATTGAGGACGCCAGGTTCCACCACCGCCAGCTGCTCCACCGGGTCGATGTGGAGGATCTTGTTCATCCGGGCCAGGTCAAGGACCACTTCGCCCGCGTGGGCCGAAGCTCCCGCCGCCAGTCCTGTCCCGGCCCCGCGGGGAACCACCGGAACGTTGTGTGCAGCGGCGAGTTTCATGGTGGCAACCACTTCCTCCGTGCTGGTGGCGTACACGACGCCATCCGGGAGGCTGGGCGGGATGTAGCCGGATCGGTCCGTGCTGACCCGGACACGTTCGTCCAAGTCGGTCGACGAGTGTGCGCTGGCTTTCAGGAGAGCCGACGACGCTGTGAGGGCTGCTGTTGTGCTCATGGAAGGAAACCTCTTTGTCTTCTTGGGGCCCAGGGGTAGGACGAAACCGTACCCAGTGCGATGTTCGTTTTGGATAATGCGGGGTTTAGGGAACCATCCAGCCCAGCACCGGAGTTGATTGCAGCAGGACCAGGATGATCATTACGGCTAGGAGCGCAAGGCTCCAGCCCAGAAGCCTCCGGAACAGCGTGCTTTCGGCTCCTTCAAGGCCCACGGCTGCCGAAGCTACTGCCAGGTTTTGCAGGGACAGCATCTTGCCCATCACGCCGGCGGAGGAGTTTGCTGCTGCCATGAGTACCGGAGGCAGGCCTGTTTGTTCGGCTGCGGCAACCTGGAGTTGGCCGAACAGGGAATTTGAGGACGTGTCAGAGCCGGTGAGCGCGACTCCGATCCAGCCGATCACCGGGGAGAGCACAGCAAAGAAGCCGCCGGCCGAGGCGAGTGCCAAACCGAGGGACGTTGTCTGTCCAGACAGGTTCATGACGAATGACAGGGCGAGGACGGCGGTCACGGTGATGATGGTCCAGCGCAATTGCTTAAGAGTTTCCCAGTAAATCCGGAGTCCACTGATTGCCGGAATGCGGTACAGGATCATGGTGAGGATGCCAGAGATCAGCAGAAGCGTACCGGTGGCCTTGAGGTGGTCGAACTTGAACTTCTGCGCGGCAACATGCTTCCCGTCTGCATCGACAACGTCCAGGCCCGGCCATGCAAAACTCACGCTTCCCACCACACTCAACCAGTTCTTCACCAGAGGAATCTGGGCGATGGAAAAAATAGTCATAATGATCAGGTATGGCGCTACGGCCATCCAGATTTCCCGCGCCGCGGGCCGCTGTACGTTGGTTGGTGTCATGACTCGCGTGGTCGCCGCTGCGGAAACGGCCTCCGTAACGGAGGCGGAGGCCGGCTCCCGCTCTGAACCGTAGAGGCGAGCCGAGGCCGGACGGGACTGTGCCGGACCGGATGGCAACTCTTCGCCGGGCTCGCCTGGTTCCCTGCCCTCCCCGGACATCTCGATGATCTGTCGGGGCTGCCAGACACGAAGCATCAGCAGCCAGCGGCCACCGTGGCGACAGCGGCCACAACGTCAGTCAGTTCGACGGCAAAGTAGTTGGACGTGATGAACTGGAAAATGCCGAACACCGCGCCGGCCACCAGCGCCACGGGCCAGGTCTGCTTCAGGCCGCGCTTGCCGTCCACGATAAAGACGAGCAGCAGCGGCACGATCAGGGCGATAAAGGGTGTCTGGCGGCCAGCCATCGAGGACAGGTCCTGGAGCGGCAGCCCCGTGACGCCGTTGAGGGCAATAATTGGGGCGGCCATGGCACCGAAAGCCACGGGGGCAGTGTTGGCCAGGAGGGAGACGATGGCGGACTTCAGAGGCTTCATGCCGGCGGCCATCAGCATCGCCGCGGTGATCGCCACCGGCGCACCGAAACCAGCCAGGGATTCGAGGAGCGCACCGAAGCAAAACGCAATCAGAATGGAGAGGATGCGCAGGTCGTTGGAAATCGACCTAATGGTCCTGCCGAGCGCATCGAACCACGGAGTGGCCACGGTGAGCTTGTACACCCACAGGGCGTTCACCAAGATCCATAGAATCGGAAACAGTCCGTAAAAGGCGCCGGCGGCGGTGGCGCTGAGAGCCTGATCCAAAGGCATCTGCCACACGGCGGTGGCCAGCACGATGGACAGCAGCAGGCTGACCAGGGCAGCTTTTGCGGCCTTGACACGGAAGACGCCCAACAGGACAAACAGAAGAAGCAACGGCAACGCCGCACACAAGGCGGATAGGCCAAGCGAACCCCAGAGGGGATCCACGACTTGCTGGTAAGTGCTCACAAAAAACTCCTTTGTATTTGGAGCGGGGGGAGGGAGAGAGTACGTGGTGCATAGGACTGAAAGCATCAATTGATGGGGCAGATCTCCGACGGGTCTGGTCCGGGGGTTGCAGAAGAGCCGCTATTTTCCACCATGCGATAAAATCATTCTGCTCTATGGATCGACCTTACGTATCGGTCTGACCGCTAGTCAATGGTCTTTCAGAGAAAAAATTTCACGTTGCTTTAGCCGTTAGTGTCGACTGTCGGATAGCCAAGGCGCCGCCGTGAGCGAACTCGACTTGAGCGTTGACAGGCATCGTTACGGTCGCTAGGTTCTACTTGTTGAAATATTTTTTCCGCTGTGCGGAATACCGTGGATGGGTGAGAAACATGTCAAACCGAATAGAAACTAATGGCCTTAGAATCGCCGAAGAGCTCCACGCCTTTGTCCGGGACGAGGCGTTGCCCGGCACCGGGATCGAGGAGGAGGAATTTTGGAGAGGCGCCGCGGCGCTAATCGGGGAGTTCTCGCCGCAGGTGCGCGAGCTGCTCGGTGTCCGTGACCGGCTGCAGCAGCAGATTGACGAGTTCCACCGCTTGAACGGCCCGTCGCACCCTGAGGTCTATGAGGCGTTCCTGCGTTCGATCGGTTACTTGGCCGATGAGCCTGCGGATTTCACTATCACGACCGACCGGGTCGACCCCGAAATCGCCACGATCTCCGGACCCCAGCTTGTCGTGCCGCTGCTGAACGCACGCTTTGCGGTCAACGCGGCCAACGCCCGCTGGGGCTCGCTTTACGATGCCCTGTACGGCACCGACGTCGTCGACGAAGCGGAGGGACGTGAGCGAACGGGCGGCTACAACCCGGTCCGGGGCGCCGCCGTCGTCGCCCGCGGGCGACAGTTCCTGGACGAGCACGCGCCGTTGGCGGCCGGCTCGCACGCAGACGTCACCGCCTACCGTGTTGCAGACGGCGTCCTCGTCGCCGAAACCCCGAACGGCACGACAGAGCTGGCAAAGAAGGACCAGCTCCGCGGCTATCGGGGAGCCGCGGATGAGCCTGAGGCCGTGCTGCTCGTCCATCACGGCCTGCACATGGAGATCCAGATTGACTTCACCCATCTCATCGGATCGGGCGACCCAGCCGGCGTGAAAGACATAGTGCTGGAATCCGCGATCACGACAATCATGGACCTCGAAGACTCGGTGGCGGCCGTCGACGCCGAGGACAAGGTGGTCGGCTACCGCAACTGGCTGCAGCTGATGCAGGGCACTCTAACCGCCGAGGTCGCCAAGGGCGGGGGCACTTACACCCGACGGCTGAACCCCGACCGCCTCTACACCGCACCTGACGGCTCCGAACTGACCCTGTCAGGCCGCTCGCTGCTGCTCATCCGCCAGGTCGGCCACCTCATGACGAGTGACGCCGTTCTTGATACGGCCGGTGACCCGGTGCCAGAGGAGATCCTCGACGCCCTGTTTACCGGCCTCGGTTCCGTGCACGACCTGCGCGGGCCGAACGCACGCAACAATTCGCGGACAGGCTCGGTATACATCGTGAAGCCAAAGATGCACGGACCGCGGGAAGTGGCAGTGGCCTGCGCTCTACTCGCGGCCACAGAGTCGGTGCTGCGCCTTGACCCGCTCACCCTCAAGATCGGAATCATGGACGAGGAACGCCGCACCTCGGCCAACCTCAAGGCGTGTATCTGGGAGGCGCGCGACCGCGTGGTATTCATCAACACCGGATTCCTGGACCGCACCGGCGACGAGATCCACACCTCAATGCTCGCAGCGCCCATGGTGCGCAAGGCCGACATGCGCACTTCCAGCTGGATTGCCGCCTACGAGGACGCCAACGTCGACATTGGACTGGAATGCGGATTCCGCGGCCGGGCCCAGATCGGCAAGGGCATGTGGGCGGCACCGGACAATCTGGCGGACATGCTCGCCCAGAAGATCGCGCACCCGCTCGCCGGCGCCAACTGTGCTTGGGTTCCCTCGCCGACCGCCGCGACCCTGCACGCCATCCACTACCACCAGGTCGACGTGGACGCCCGGCAGGCCGAGCTCGGTGGGGCGCGCCGCTCCACGTTGCGGCAGCTTCTCACCATCCCGGTCGGGGACCCCTCCAATTGGGACGCCGATGCTCGACGCAACGAGCTGGACAACAATATCCAGAGCACCTTGGGCTACGTCGTGCGCTGGGTGAACGCCGGCATCGGATGCTCCAAGGTTCCCGATATTCAGGGCGTGGCGCTCATGGAGGATCGGGCCACCTGCCGCATCAGCTCGCAGCATGTCTCCAACTGGGTCCGGCACGGGGTTGTAACCACGGAGCAAGTGGAAGAATCGCTGCGCCGCATGGCTGCGGTCGTCGACGAGCAGAACGCCTCAGATCCGGACTATTTGCCAATGTCCCCTGCGTTTGACACCGAGGCGTTCCTAGCCGCCCGCGAGCTCGCACTTGACGGCGTCGCGCAGCCGGCCGGATACACAGAACCCGTCTTGCACTTGCGCCGAGCCACGCAGAAACACATCCACGACCTTGCCAGGAGCACCTCATGAACATTGACCTAGCGACTGCCCAGTCCATCATCACCCAGGCCCTCGCGACGGGTCAGGAACACGGTTTCAAACCGCTCACCGTTGTCGTGCTCGACGCAGGAGGCCACGTCATCGCCGTCTCTCGCCAGGACGGCGCTTCGAATAACCGCTTCGACATTGCCCAAGGCAAGGCCTATGGTGCCCTCGCCCTCGGGATGGGATCGCGGGCCATCATGGAGCGCGCCGAGCAGCAGGCCTACTTCATCGCCGCTGCGACCGCCGCTCTCGCAGGCCGCTTGATCCCAGTGCCCGGTGGCGTCCTCGTGCGCGATGACGACGGCACAATCAAGGGTGCCGTCGGCATCAGCGGAGACACCTCCGACAACGACGAGACCGCGGCGGCGACGGCCATCAAGGCGGCCGGTCTGACGGCGCAGGTAGCCTGACCGCCCGGGTGATCTGATCCGCCGGGCGCACCTCAGCCCACGTGAGTCCGGCGGCTCCTAGCATCCCTTCAATACGAAACTCCTAGTCGTTCGACGTAATCGAGGTCAATCTCCAAGCCTTGACCTCGAAGGTCGCCGTCGGGGGAAGACCGACCGACTCGATGCTCGTTGCATGTTCATGGGTTGGAGGCGGCGGCGGTGGACAGCGGATCGAATACGTGCGCCTAAGCTGAACCGCACCTCCGAAAGCTGCGCTCGAAAACAAGAGCAGTGCTTTCGGAGGCGCGGTTCTTGCATGTCGCCCTGTTGCTGGTGCTGCATACTTTCGTTCGCCGGAGAGAAACGTCAGGCGGACCCTTATGGAGCACCAACCCCGATTCTCTTGATGCATAAGCAGTACCGTGTCGCGGCAGGCGGCAACTACCAGCGAAGTAACGGCGAGATTGCAAGTGTCCATGGCGCGACGGTTACAGCGCGCCTCCGTGGCCGTATTCCCAGTGCGACCTACAGGCATCAACCCCTCCTCTTGCAGCCGCGAGTGAGTAGTTGAGACAACTTCACGCAACGGGCCCCACAGACTCCGTCGGTCTGACCTACACCCAAAGCTGACACACTGTTCACACCCGCTCAAAGGGAGCGCGCCTCATGTTTGGTTCAGACCGACATAGTGATGTATTGCTTCTTAAAGTGTTCGTGGATTTCCCATTTCCCGCTCCAGCCGTTTGGGATCAAGACCATGTCGCCGGTTCTGTGGTCCAGACGTTCCCCTGTCTCGGAAACAAGAGTTCCTCGTCCCTCTAACACCAAAATGACCTCGTTCACGCCCTGGCGGGACGTCTTGAAACTGCCTGGAGAGCATTCCCAGAAGCCAAGGTCTACTTTGCTGGCGTTGAGCGTCGAGACGCTGTCGGTCGCATCCCTTGGATCCGTGCCATCAGCAGCCGTTGGCTTAGAAACCGGGTCAGGGAAGGACAGGCTTTGGATCGAACGGAGAACTTCGGGTTGTGGGTTTGTCATGTGCTTCCTATTCCTTGTCTTTGTGGGCGGGGAGGCGGTGGTGAGGATGAAGGTCTTGTGGTCGTGTTCTTTGAATCGTGCTGGGGCTCCTAGGCGTAAGACTCCTGCAGTTGGAGTTCGACCACGAGTTCCTCGATGCGCTCCAGGGAAGCAGGCGCGAGGTCTGCGGTGGGGCGGCGGGCGGTGCCGGCAGGGAGTCCGAGAATTTTGAGAGCGGCCTTCACGGCGGGAACGAAAGGCGCGGACAGAATGGCGTCGATCAGCGGGTAGATGCGGTTCCACTCGGCCTGGGCTGTGGCGAAGTCACCAGCTGCAACCGCCCGCTGGACAGCCACAATTTCTCGTGGGACCAGGTTGGCGGTGCCTGCCATGACAGCCGTGGCACCCTCTGTGAGGGCGGCAAGGATCAGGCTGTCTGAGCCGATGATGGTGGTGATGTTGTCACGGTGGAGGTGGATGAGCTGGATGGCCTGTTCCATATTGCCGCTGGAGTCCTTGATGTAGCGGATGTTCTCTACTTCGCGGGCGAGTTCTCCCACGGTTCGGGCATCGAGGTTGACGCCGGTAGCAGACGGGTAGTTGTACAGCATCACGGGACGTTCCACTTGTTCAGCCACGGCGCGGAAGTATCCGGTGGTCTCGGACATCGAGAGTGGCTCGTAGTAGGGGGCAATCAGCATGAGCACGTCAGCGCCACATTCCTGCGCGTGCAGGGAGTTCTCGATGGACTGCCGCGTGCTGGTCGCTCCTGTTTGCGCCACGACCGGCACCCGCCCTGCCGTCTGTTCCACGACGGTCTGCACGACCAGGCGGCGTTCATCGGAGCTGAGCGCAGCGAATTCACCGGTGGAGCCGCAGGCCACTACACCGTCGACGCCCCCGGCGATGGAACGTTCGACGAGGGCACGAAGACCTGGCTCGTCGATCCGGCCGTCAGTGTTAAAGGGGGTTGCCAGAGCGGTGAGCACACCGTTGAGTTGAGAGGACATGGGTTCCTGACTGCTTGTTGAGTACTTGTTGGAGAGAAGCGATGTTGGCGTTATTTCCGGCCCGGGAAGGGGCTAACCTTCCCGGATCAGGAGCCACATGATTCTTGGATTTACCTAGGCTCAGTGTGAGTAGCCTGCGGCAGCCTCCGTGAGGGTTTTTCCCTTCGTCTCGGGAGCCAGCCACTGGGACAGTCCCGCTCCGGCTAAGGCGACAGCGGCGGCGATGAGCATGGTGGGACCTGCCCCGAGGCTCTCCATGGACATTGGCATCAGGAAGATGCCGATTCCTGCCCCGACGCGGCTGACAGCGGCTGCGAAGCCTGTTCCGATTCCACGGATCTCCGTCGGGAGGACCTCGCTCGGATAGACACCGGTCAACGTGGTGTACATCGCGTTGAAGAACGAGAAGATCAGGAACAGGACGAGTACAACAGGCCCGGGCGCCCCGGCCCACATGCCGATTATGGCGAGGACGACGGCGCACAACCACTGCGGCGGAACGCACAGGACTCGGCGGCCGGCCTTGTCGATCAGCAAGACCGTGACGACGACTCCAGCCAGGGCGACGGCGGAGAGTCCGACTCCGCCTGCGAGCCCGCCGGAAAGCCCGTACTGGTGCAGCACGCTGTCGGCGAAGGTGGCGATAGCGAAGTACGGGGTCACGGCGCAGAACCAAAAGGCCGAGATGAACAAGGTGGACCGCCAGTGCTCCTTGGAGAACAGCATCCCGAAGCTGCCCTTGCGCACGTCCTCGTGCTGGACGTCCTCGAGCGCATCATCGGGCATGTATTGTGCTGCCAGGGCGCGGGCCTCGTCCTTGCGTCCCACGCTCCAAAGCCAGCGTGGCGACTCCGGCAAGCCAAGCCGGGCGAGGAACAAGGCAACCGCGATGAACGTGCTCGTACCCAGAATGAAGTGCCAGCCAATATTCGTATACTCAGCCAGCAAATAGCCGATCAGGAACGCGACCATGAAGCCGCCGTACCAGGCGATCTCCATTGCGCCCATCAGCCGCCCCCGCAGATGGGTGGCAGAGAACTCAGCCATCAGGGGCCATCCGACCGCATACTCGGCGCCGATTGCAATGCCCATGAGCAGCCGCACTACCAGCAGCCACACGGGTGAGTCGATGAAGAACTGCATGCCTGACGCGACCGCGAAGAGGCCGATGTCGAACATGAAAATTGGTTTGCGGCCCCATTTGTCGGCTGCCCAGCCACCCAGCGGCGAGCCGATGAGGATGCCGATCAGGGCGGCCGCGGCAATTAGACCTTGCCAAACCACTGAGAGCTCCAGGTCCTCAGCCATCCTCCCCGACAACGGTCCAATGATGCCGAGGATGTAGCCGTCCAGGAACATGCCGCCGATCAGGACGGCGATCATTCTGATCATGAAGCGTTTTTTGGTTGCCGCTGAGACGACGTTCTGACCGGCAGTCGAATTATTTGTGGCTGACACTGGTATATTCCTCCCCGTGGGGATAGATGGGTTTTTGGTTCCTCGTTCGCGGTGTTGGAGCACTATTTTCCGTTTTCCGGTCACTGAGGCGGTGTGCGCTCCGACGGCGTGGTGTGCAGGTGGGGAACATGTGCCGCCGGAGCGCTTGCCGAACAGTTATGAGGCTGGAGTTGTTATCGAGTTGATTAGATGGGCGATCACTCAGTATCGGCGTTGAATCCGGCCTTTGGTTGGGTTTTGGGGTTCTAGCTTTCCGGGTGGGTGTGTGAGGCCTTTTTGCCGTTGTTGCTGGGGTAGATGGGCGTTCCTGCTGCGGTGGCGTCTACTGCATGGAGTTGTCCGGTGGGTGGGGCTATGGATTCTTTGGTCGCGAGGATGAATTTTTGGTGACCGTGTTCATCGACGGCTGCGCGGACGGTGCGTCGCATGACGGAGTCGGAGAGTTGTTTGCGGAGCCAGATGGGGTCTCTGCGGAGGTCCCGGGTGAGCGCGATGCAGAGGACGAGCAGGACGATGACGAAGGGGGCTGCGGCGACGATCGTCATGCGTTGGAGCCCGCTGAGTGCTTCGGCGGGTGTGTCACCGCCGGCCAGGAGCATCACGATTGCCACGGTTCCCATCAGGACTCCCCAGAACACGACGACGGGTTTGGAGGGTTTGAGGGTACCGCGGGAGCTGAGGGAGCCCATCACGATCGAGGCCGAGTCAGCCCCGGTGACGAAGAAGATCGCGGTCAGGACCATGGCGAGGACGGCAAGGCCGATGGTGAGCCACTGGGGTGTGCCGAGCCCGTTGAGCATCGCGAACAGCGCACCGTCGAAGGAGATGCTGGGGGCACCGTCGACGATGGTGGCGATGCCGTCGCCGGTGTCCGCGGTGGCGTCAGCGGCGCGCTGCTGGTGGATGGCGGTGCCGCCGAAGACGGCGAACCAGAGCAGGGAGACCAGGGACGGGACGAACAGCACGCCGGTGACGAACTGGCGGATGGTGCGTCCGCGGCTGATCCGGGCGATGAACATGCCTACGAACGGGGTCCAGGACATCCACCACACCCAGTAGAACACGGTCCAGCCCGAGAGCCAGGCGCGCATGGTGTCATCGCCGGTGGCTTCGGTGCGGGCGGCCATTTCGGGCAGCTGCTGGATGTAGGAGCCCAGTGCCGAGGGGATGATGTTCAGGATGAACATGGTGGGGCCGACGACGAAGACGATGACCGCCAGCACGACAGCGAGGACCATGTTGGTGTTGGACAGGAACTGGATGCCCTTCTCCAGGCCTGATACCGCCGAGGCGACGAAGCAGAACGTGAGCACGGCGATGATAATCACTAGAAGCGGCGTGGCGACCTCGCCGACGACTCCGTTGAACTGCAGGCCGCTGCCGATCTGCAGGGCTCCCAAGCCCAAGGACGCCGCGGAGCCGAAGAGGGTGGCGAAGATGGCGAGGATGTTGATGATTTTCCCGCCGAGGCCGTCGACGGCCTTGCGGCCGAAGAGGGAGGCGAAGGCCTCCGAGAGCAGGTTCTTGCGGCCCAGCCGGAAGGTGCTGTAGGCAATGGCTATTCCGACGACCGCGTACATGGCCCAGGGGTGCAGGGTCCAGTGGAATACCGAGGTGGCCATGGCCGTCTCGACGGCTTCAACTGTCTGCCCGTCCACCGTGCTCGGGGGCGGTGAAATGTAGTGGTAAAGGGGCTCGGCAACACCGTAGAACATCAGGCCGATGCCCATGCCGCAGGCGAACATCATGGAGATCCAGGACCCGGTCTTGAATTCGGGCCCTTCCCCGTCCTTGCCCAGCGGGATGTTCCCGAACCGGCCAATGGCCAGCCACAGAACGTACACAACGAAGACCGAGGACAGCAGGACGAAGACCCATCCCGAGGTTCCGAGGACCCAGTTCAACGCCGCAGTTGACGCAGCAGCCAGACCATCGGTGTCCGTGAACCCCCAAATCAGGAACGCAATGACCAGCGCGCCGGTCACCACAATGATCGTCTTATCGAGTCCACGGGCGTGTTCCCGTAGTGCGCCGCGTCGTTCGGCGACGCCGTCCTTTAGATCTTCAAGGATCTTCGCCTCCTCTGACTCGGTGCGGTGCAGGAGGGCGGTGTCATCTACAGGTGGCGCCATTACCACCTCATCGGGCGACGCGTCCGATGCGGAATGTTTGGTGCTCATGAGAGCCTCTTTCAGAAGGGAGGGATTCTAGGATCTTGCTAATTGGGTGGAAGGCAGTGTCGGAAAGCTGTCTTCCAATCAGGGGCCACACGCTGTGGGAAGCTTTTTAGCCGGCCAGGGTCCTCGAGGATGGGCCCGACCTGGCGTGATGAATACAAGGGCAGTTTCGGAGTATGTTGCCTGCCGCCACCCGGCATCCCAGGACGGTAGAACCGGCTTTGATCAGGCAGGCTATGTGAGCTGCATTCTGTTGACCAGGTGTTAGAGCGACTTCGCGCTACACAGTCACGTCGGAGAGAAGCAACATTTCGTAGTCGGCCAGGGCGGTCCGCGGGGCAATCACCTGAGCCGACCAGCTTGGTAAATATGACGTTGGCCAGACTCCGCCCTACTGACAGGTGAAGTCCCGCGGCAAGCATCACGCCGTGGAGGCCTCGTAAAGACCAGCCCTAGGTGCGCAGCCCCAGAGATCAGAAGCGGGCGCGGTAGATGGGGCGGGGGCAACGGGTGGCATGGACGGGTGCTGATGACGGACCGTCCTGCCGGGCACACGGAAGAACGCTTTGATCGGAATGCGAAGCTCATAATGACTCCTCGACGCTGACGAGGGAACCAAAGGTTCCGGAGGCTTTTGAAATTCTGGGTGGGGGTAACTGAATTTAATCTTTGAACGCGGTGTTCATTTCTTGAACTTCCTCAAGTGTGGCGCGGCTCACCCTTCTTTGCAAGGGGTTCCAGAAATATGTCGAACGTTACGTTCAATCACCGAACGCAGCTGAAGAGGGCTGCGCGGAGCCGCTTCGAACCTGTGGATCCCGGCTGCAATAGGGGAAGGAGTGCCGGCGGGTTATGCCCAACGCTGCAACATGTCCTGGGGCAGCTGCCGCAGGTGCGAAACGGAGCGAGTGTCACAAGAAGCTGCCTCCCCGTGAGGCAAGCGCCTTAGAACGGCAGCGGCAGCTTGGCGGTCCTGCCGCCGTCGAGCGTGATGACCTCCCCGGTGAGAAAACCCGCCTTGTCCCCGGCTAGGAAAACAGCGAGGTCGCCCACGTCGCGAGGCTCGCCAAGACGGCCCGCTGGGTGCAGCCTTTTCACGGCATCGCGCGCCTCTGCCGGTGCCGGCTGGGAGGCGAGATAGGTTTCGCTGAGTTCTGAGGCGATCCAACCGGGGGCGATGGCGTTGCAGCGAATGTTGTCAGCGCCGAGATCGAGGGCAAGGGCTCTCGTCATCCCATGGAGACCCGCTTTGGATGCGGCGTAGGCCGCGTGCTGTGGATTGGCGGCAATGCCTTCGACGGAGCCAATGTTGATGATGCTTCCGCCGCCGGCCTTACGAAAATGGGGCAGCACGCCCTGCGCAAGGAATAGCGGCGCACGCAGATTCAGGGCGATCATGCGGTTCCACTCCTCGGGCGTGATCTCAGCGACGCTGCGTTCGAACATGATGCCGGCGTTATTGACGAGGATGTCCACCCCGCCAATCCGGTCGGCCACCTGATCGACGACTGCGGGAAGGTCGACTGTGTCCGCCAGGTCTGCCTGGATGCCAAAAACCGAGGGGTGGCATTGCAGTTCCGGATCAAGTGGCCGACGCTGAATGACGGCTACGTGGGCGCCTTCTGCGAGGAAGCGATCTACGATTCCCCTGCCGATCCCCTGGCCACCCCCGGTGACAAGGGCTTTTTTGCCTAAAAGCTGCATGGTCTTGGTTAATCGGTTTCCGGGCTGGTGCAGAAGAAGCAGCTGTTGGTGTCACAGTCGTCGGCAGCCGAAGCAACAGCACCGTCGCTGCCGGATGCTTCAGCATAGAGAGTGTTGGCCATGGCTTATTCGCCGTACATCAGATTTGCAAGGAACGAATCCAATTGCCGGTCTGAACCGGCCTCGTTGCCGCCTGCCGTGACGGGTCGCGCCTGCTCCAGGTACAGACCTTCCCAAGGTGAGCACTTAAGCTCTCCTGCTTCATGGGAGGCTCCTGCTTCGAAGGGGGTGACAATTTCCTCCGCGGCTGCCGGCGAGAACGCAGGCACGGATGGAGCGTGTTCACGCAGCGCGGTGGAATTGCGGTGACCAAAAGCGGTAAAGATGGCGCGGTGCCCGATGTAGATAGACATGTTGCTTTCCTTCCTTGCTGTCGGCTGCGAGACGACGATGTCATGCCAGTCGACGGTAATAATGAACGTCTCGTTCGATTAATGAACGTTTAGCTAGTGTGGCACACCTCACGCACACTGCGCAATGGTCCCACGGGAGTTTCCACCCTTAGGCGTCATTGTGGGGATACGGCAACTACGTGAGGCTTGTCAGCGCTGCAGACCATGGCTCGGCCATTGCCGTCATCCTGGATAATCCAGAAGACGCTCCGGTCAAGGGCGAGCATGTCAATTTGTCCCAGCATTCTGCTCCCGTCCCGGCGGAAGACCTGCACCACATCCCCCCGGCTCAGCTTTGACCAATCCGGTACGGGTATGGGCAGATGGGAGCGACGGCGGGCAGTGGCGGCCTGGTGGTGGGTGTACATCGTCCTTGTCCGTTCAAATTGGAGTTAATGGCACGGCGCCGCCTTGCAAAAGAACGTGAGGGGAGCCACAATTAGGAATGTTCATCTAATGAACGTGGCGTTCAACATAGTACTACGACGCGACTTTTTCAAGACCCTGCATCAACGGAGTGCGATTAGATAAAGGATGAGGACAGCCACTTTCCAGACTGCACCGCGCAGTTCCCCTCAGATCTTCCCCGTCTCCCGGGCCCCCTGTGCTAATCGCGCCCTAAGTGCGGGCCTGCGCCCCTTTTTCCGGGACGAGCGAGGGCCTCTTTTTCCTGACAAGGAGGGATGACTATGCCGTACTGGCATCACAAGCAGAAGCAAAAACCGCGCAGGGAGCCCGCGGAAGTCATCAGGGAGCGCGATGAGCGCCGGACCGCGGCATTGGCGCAATGCGTGAGGGAATTGAACAACAACAAACAGGGGTTGACCCACGCTCTGGTGGCCGAGCGCGTCGGAGTCCCGGTTCAGTACGTGCGCTGGAAGTATCCGTCCGTGCAGCAATTGCTGGAGATGGCGGAAGCATAGACCGGCAAGGCTGTGCGCTTTTCCAGTCGCCGCACAGCCCGGCCTGTCAGGCAGGAAGTAAGGTCAGGAGTTGCCCTGGTCGATACCTAAAAGGGCCTTGGCGATCTTTCTGCTGGCCATGCGAAGTTGTTCAATCGTCTCCGGCAGGCTGTCCGATTTCAGCCGCTGCTCCGGTCCGTTGACGGACACGATGCCTACCAGGGCGCCGCCTACGTCCCGCACCGGGACTGCCACGACAAAGAGGCCTTCTTCGAGTTCACTGTCCAGAACTGCATACCCCTGTTCCCGGACTGCGTGCAGTTCCTCGATGAGCGCTCGGGGTTTTGTGATGGTTTTGGACGTATACGTTTCCAGCTTTTTGGGCAGTGCTTGCGCAACTTCTTCGTCGGTCATTTCCGCAAGCAGAAGCTTGCCTGTTGCACTGGCATGGACCGGGTAGGTTTCACCCACGTACATGGTGACGTTCAGATACCGGGAACCGGACGCTTCGGCAATAACGTCATAGGCCAGCGCCTCCCGCACCATTGAGAAGCTCAGGTTCTCTTTAACCTGCGCGGCGTACTCGTCCAAAATGGGTTGCACCCTGGCCACCGCACCGGCGTAGGGGTCTGCCAGCCGGCCCAGTCGCGCCATCTCCCAGCCCAGGGTATAGCGGTTGTCCACCCGGTCCACGAATCCCGTTTGTTCCAGGCTCAGCAACAGGCGGAAAGCCGTAGGGCGGGTCATTCCGACGGCCTGAGCCAGCTCGGTTACAGTGATTCCCGCCCGGTGCCGGCCAAGCTCACTGAGCAGGACGGTTGCTTTAATGACAGATTTGTTGGTGAGGTCAACGGTCTCGCCGGGCGTCGTGTCGTCGTTGCCCATTGCCGCCTGTACATCCACGTCTGTTTCCGCTGCCACATCAGCCCCCGGTCCCGGTTCGGTTCACATCTGTCACGGCACTGCAGCCCTGACTGGTCCTTTACCATCCTATGCCCCTTCAAAGAGCGAACAAGGCGTTCAAGACCGCAATGCTCCACTCCATGTATGGCAGGCCCGACGGCAAGGCACCAAGAACTTGTCCGAAGGGGTATGCCCCGGACGGGCGCCCGCCGCCAGGGCCAGGCAGCACGTACTTCCTTCGGTTTGCCCTCAACCGACCCTGGCGCCCTCGCGGGAGGAAGGTTCTGGCACGAGGAGCATGATCGCAGTATTGATGCGCTCGTCGGCATCCTGCCCCTCGACCAGCTGGGCTGCCTCCTCAACGCTGGTAACGACCGGCACGGAGCCCAGTAGCGGCTGTGCTGAGGATTCGCGCATTTTCAGCGCCGCCATGAATGCGACCGCGGAGAAGAACATGATGTAGAAGGCCGGGGCATAGGAGTCGCCGGTGACCTCGACGAGTACCTGGCTGACCAGTGGCGTGGTGCCGCCAAAGATTGAAATGGCCAGGTTGTGGGTGAGGCCCACGCAGCCAAAGCGTGAGGCCGTGGGGAACAGTTCGGACATTACCGCACCGGTCAACGCCAGGAACAAGGCGCTGGGCACCATGACCAGGACCATGGCCAGGTACAGCGACCAGAGGGTTCCGAACTGCATAAGCCAGAATGCTGGCACCAGCAGGATGAGGTTGCCGATAGTGGCCATGATGTAGATGGGGCGGCGGCCAATGCGGTCCGACCAGTGTCCGACCAGTGGAATCAGGACGGCCTGCAGGACCAGCACGACCACTGCTGCCCCAGCGGTGTTGGCCGTTTGCGACCCGATCTGCGTTTCCAGATACGTTGGCATGTAGCTCGTCAGCATGTAGGACGAGGTTCCGTCGGCGGCAACCAACGCAAAGCCAATGAGGACCTGGGGCCAGTAGTGCTTCAGGATGTTCGGCAGGTTGTGCCGGACGAAAATGGGGTTAACGTCCTTATCCCCGGCCTTGTCCTGGGCAACCTCGAAACTCGGTGATTCCGGGATGCGGCTGCGGAGACAGATCGCAAGGATGCCCAGGGGGCAGGGCGATCAGGAACGGAATCCGCCAGCCGCCATTGAGCATGGCCGAAGGGCCCCACGCCGACGTGGTCACCGCTGTGGTCCCTGCCACTGCTCCGGCGCCGGCGGCGAAACCGAGCATGGACCCCGAATTCAGCAGCGCAGTCATAAACCCGCGGTGGCGGTCCGGGGAGAACTCGGCGATGTAGGTGGCAGCACCGGAATACTCGCCACCGGTGGAAAATCCCCGCAGCATCTTCAACAGGTACAGGGGAATGATGACCCATAGACCGACCTGCCCGGCGGTGGGCAGCAGGCCAATGACGGTGGTGGCAGCGGCCACCAGCGCCATCGTAAAGAAGAGCACTTTCCGGCTCCGATCTTGTCGCCCAGCGGGCCGAGAATCATTCCACCGAGGGGCCGCACCACGAAGGAGACAGCGAAGCCCAGAAGCGTGACCAGCAGACCCATCCGCTCGTCCATGCCCTCAGTGAAAACCGAGGTCATGGTTACCGCTAGGTCGCCGTAAATACCGATGTCATGCCACTCGATGAAGTTGCCGACCCCCGCACCAACCTGGGCCTTCCGCAGGTCGCGGTTGTCGATGACGATGCAGTCCTCGGCCCGCAGTCGACGCGTGGTTGCGGCCGGTATCGAACGCTTCGTACCGAGATGATCGAACATCGTTGTCCTTCTTTCCGTGGGAGTGGAAGCGCTTTTGGCTGGTTCACAAGCCCCTGGCCGGCGCTTGGCGCCACCAAGGACGGACACCCAGTTGGGTTGTCCACCCTCTGCCGACGCGCTTCCTCATAGGTCGTGCTCTTTGAAGGCGAGCCGCCTCGCTGGCGCTGCGGCAAAGAACGCAGCGACCTCCGCTCGTTCAAAAATCGAACGCGATGGTCAAAAATTGTGGCATGCGCCACATTCGCTGTCAGAAAGTGCCCCCGGAAAGTCCGGCCTCAAGAAACCCCTTGACAGTGAGCTGGCTTACAACCTAAATTGAACGCAGTGTTCACAAGCTGAACGTCCGCAATTATTAGTAACGGCATTGTCCGGCACGAGTCCAAGGAAGCACCGCTGCCATGAAAAACGAACCTCTCAGCCTTTTCGCCTTCGATGTTTTCGCCCCGTCCCACCTGACTTCGGGATCATGGCGTGCCGAGGGCGACCAGGGCCACCGCTATACGGATCTGCAGTACTGGACCGGCGTCGCCCAGATGCTCGAAAACGCCGGCTTCGACGGGATCTTCTTCGCCGACAATGTGGGCTACCATGACGTTTACCGCGGGAATGGCGACGCAGCCCTCCGCGATGCCGCACAGTTCCCCATCAACGACCCCACCGTGTTGATCAGCGGCATGGCCGCCGTCACGAAGCACCTGACCTTCGGGGTCACCGTCTCGGCTACGTACGAACCGCCGTACCTGCTGGCCCGAAAGTTCAGCTCGCTGGACCACCTGACCTCCGGCCGTGTCGGCTGGAACATCGTCACCTCCTATTCGGAAGCAGCTGCCCGGAACCTCGGCAAGCAGCAGCAGCTCACCCCGGCCGAGCGTTATGACATGGCCGATGAGTACATGGATGTGGTGTACAAGCTGTGGGAAAGCTCCTTTGAAGAGGATGCGGTGGTCCGCGACGTCGAATCGGCGACGTACATTGACCCCAGCAAGGTGCACCCCATCGAGCATGCCGGCGAGCATTTCACGGTGCCGGGTTTCCACCTGTGCGAACCGTCCCCGCAGCGCACCCCGGTGCTGTTCCAGGCCGGGTCTTCCGCAAGGGGCATGGAGTTCGGCGGCAAGCACGCCGAGGCCGTCTTCATTCAGAGCACCTCCGTAGAGGGCGCCAAGCGTATGGTGGCGAAGCTCCGCCAGGCCGTCGCCGATGCCGGCCGCGATCCCCGGGATGTCAAGATCGTCATCCTGCTCACAGTGGTGGTTGCGCCCACCGACGAGGAAGCCCAGGCGAAGTACCAAAAGGCCGTTGACAATGCGCCCGTCGACGCCGTCCTTGCGCGGTTCAGCGGCTGGACCGGAATCGACATGTCCGAATACGAACTCGACACTCCCTTGCGCTCGGTGGGAACCAAAGCGGGGCAGTCCATGGTGGACATGTTCTCCAAGGCTGACCCGGACAGGGATTGGACCCCGCGCCAGATCGCAGAGTTCCTCGCTGTCGGCGGCACCGGTTCCACCATCGTTGGTTCGCCGGAGACGGTTGCGGCGGAACTGCGCCGCTGGCGCGACGAGGCCGATATCGACGGCATCAACCTCAGCTACATCACCAAGCCCGGGGGCTGGGAAGAGTTCATCGAGCTCGCCCTTCCGGAGCTCCGAGCCCAAGGCATTATTGCTCCTGCCCGCCCCGAGGACCAGGAACCGGTCACCCTGCGGGAAAAGCTCTTCGGCCAGAAGTACACGTTGGATGGCCACCCCGCCACGGCGCAGCGCGCAAAGCACCTCAGCGACGCCGCTCGCTAAGCACAGCTGCCCGCCACGGAATTATCAACGAAGGATCCCTCAATGACTGAACAAACTGACGTCGTCGTCATCGGTGCCGGTCTCGCCGGCCTCATCACCGCCCGTGAACTCGGCAATCGCGGCCACACCGTGGTTGTCCTGGAAGCCCGCGAGCGCCTTGGCGGCCGCCTCTGGACGGAAAACCGCTTGGGCCAGAAGCTCGAGCTCGGCGGCAACTGGCTGCACTGGACCCAGCCCCACGTCTGGGCAGAGGTCACCCGCTACGGACTTGAAGTCTCCCGGGGCCCGCGCTCAGAAGAAACCTACTGGCTGGCTGGCGATGAAGTACGCCGAGGCAACCTCGATGACTTCATGAAACTGATCGATCCCGGCATGACCCGCCTACTCGAAGACACCATGAAGTGGCTGCCCCGCCCCGATGCGCCGCTGACCAACCCCAACCTCGCCGAAGTGGACCAGTACAACCTGCAGGAAATGCTGGACAAGCTGGACCTGTCCGAGGACGAGCGGAACGCGAATGAAGCCGCCTGGGTGGGCCACTTCAACGCTCCCCTGGACCAGTGCGCTTACGTCAACGCGCTGCGCTGGACCGCCGGCTCCTCAGGCCACTGGCATCTGATGCACGAAGCCTCAGCCATCTACCGGCTCAAGCACGGCAACGACACGCTGCCGAAAGCGATTGCCGCCGACACCAACGCCGACATCCGTTTCGAGGCCCCGGTGACCGCCATCCGGCACCACAGTGAGGGAGCGACCGTCTTCTACGCCGATGGGCAGGAGATCGAGACGAAAAAGGTGGTCATTACGCTGTCACAGAATATTCTGCACAAGCTCGATGTCCAGCCCGCCCTGTCCGAGGGAAAGCTCGCCCCCAGCCGGGAAAAGACCGCATCCCAGGGCGTCAAGGCCTGGATCCGCGTCAAGGGACCCATCAAGCCGTTCTTCGCCTACTCCGCCCAGGACAAGCCCCTGTCCGTCATCCGCACGGAGTTCGTCGGCGAGGATGACGCCGTGCTGGTCGGCTTCGGTGCCGACGCCAACCGCATCGACGTCACCGATCCTCAGCAGGTCCAGGAAGCCATCAAAGTGTGGCGCGACGACTTGGAGGTCCTCGAGGTCACCGGACACAAGTGGGGCGAAGACCCCTACGCCGAGGAAACCTGGCAGATCCAGCGCCCCGGCCAGCTCACCAAGTACCACGCAGCGCAGCAGGCCAGCGAAGGTGCACTGCACTTTGCCAGCAGCGACATCGCCAACATCTGGGCCGGCTTCTTCGACGGAGCCATCGAAAGCGGCCTGCGCGCTTCCCGTAACGTCCACGCAGAACTCAAGGAGGGCCAGCCATGAGCGCCCCCGCACTGGAAACCCGCCGGATCACCCCCGATCACTACCGTGCCGTCATGCGGCACCTGCCCACCGGTGTCGCCGCCATCTGCTCCACCGACGCGGTCACCGGCGCCCAGAACGGCATGATCGTCGGAACATTTGCCTCGCTGTCCATGGAGCCTGCACTGGTGACGTTCAGTGTGATGCACTCCTCCACGAGCTGGCCCAGAATGGCCGAGGCTGCGAATTTCAGCGTCAACCTGCTCGCGGAAGACCAGCAGCAGGTCTGCCGTGCACTCTCAGCCAAAGGCGAAGACAAACTCCGTGACGTTAGATGGTCCGAATCCGCCTGGGGAACACCCCACATCCACGGCTCGGTTGCCTGGTTCGACTGCCAGGTCGAACAGCATTTTGTTGCCGGCGACCACATCGTCGTCATCGCCAGCGTGCTGGAAATGACATCCGGTGGGGGAGCGTCCGATCCGCTCATCTTCCATGGCGGACGCTTCGGAAGCTTCCGTGAACCCTCCCTCTCACCGTCCCTCTAACGGGACGGCCTCCAAAGGCCTCCCGGACAACTCATGAAATCGATCAAGGAAGATTGACATGGATATCACCCCTACCAAAGCCGCCACACCGGCAACAGAGGTCACGCCCGCCTACTACCGCCAAGTCCTGGGTAAGCTGCCCACCGGCGTCGTAGCCATCACCGGCATCAACGACGACAAGGAGAAGCTCGGACTGGTCGTCGGCACGTTCCAGTCCCTGTCACTGGACCCGCCGCTGGTCATGTTCTGCGTCGACAAGTCCTCTTCAACCTGGCCCAAACTACGCAAACTCCAGAACTTCACCGCCAACATCCTGGCCGATGATCAGATCAGCATCTGCCGCTCCCTCTCCCGCAAAGGTCCGGAGA
This sequence comes from Arthrobacter sp. Soil_N43, assembly GCF_057655195.1. Classification (NCBI taxonomy): domain Bacteria; kingdom Bacillati; phylum Actinomycetota; class Actinomycetes; order Micrococcales; family Micrococcaceae; genus Arthrobacter; species Arthrobacter sp. Soil_N43. The sequence continues at coordinate 92,660 of NZ_JBDGML010000113.1, read as the reverse complement.
AATTTGAAGGCCTGCCCTCCACCGCCGGCCCCCTCGGCACGCCCCACCTGGACGGTGCCACAGCCTACATCGACTGCAAAGTCACGGCTGAAGTCGTCGTCGGTGACCACTACATGGTCGTCGGAGCCGTCACCAACATGGAGGAAGGCAGCGGCAACGCCCTGATCTTCCGGGGCGGGAAATTCGGACAGTACCTGCCCATCGAGATCCCCACCCCCGAAGCAGCCAGGAGCGCATCATGAGCAACCGCCGTGAAGAAATTCTCAACGCCTGGAACCGTGCGTGGGGCGACGGGGACGTGACAGCGTTCGAGCAAATCATCGTTCCCGGGTACCTCCGCCGCTCCAAGTCAGGCAGCGAGGACGCCAACAGCGTCGTGGAAACCATCAAGGCGACCCACGAAGCCTTCCCGGACTTCAGCACCGATATCCTGCACATCGTTGAAGACGGCGAAACCGCCGCCATTCACTGGCAAAGCCAGGGAACCCACCAAGGCTCGTTCATGGACGTGCCCGCGACAGGACGAAGCATCACCGTCACCGGCGCCTCCTTCCTCCGCTTCGATAACGACAAAATCGCCGAGGAATTCGTGGTTTGGGACCCCAGGGAACTGCTCTCCGCCCTCGGCATCTGGCACCTCGGCCCCGGCAACGCCTGACGAGCCCAACCGACCAACCCACCCACCCAAGGATGCGGCAGCCGCCTCACGACAGGCTGCCCGCACCCTTCCACTGTCTTCAGGAGACGCATCAATGACGCTTAACGGACATTCCCTCATCGCAGGGGAGAGTACCGCCGGAACAGGCGGCACAACCAACGGAATCAACCCGGCCACTAATGAACAGCTTGAACCGGCCTACTCACTGCTCACCGAGGACCAGGTCACGGTCGCCACAGCAGCGGCAGTCGAGGCCTACCCATCCTTCAGCACGCTGAATCCGGAAACCCACGCCGCATTGCTGGAAGCCATCGCGGACAACATCGAGGCAATCGGCGAGGAACTGATCACGCGGGCAACCCAGGAAACAGGGCTTCCCACCGCGCGGCTGCAGGGCGAACGAGCGCGCACTACCGGCCAGCTGAGGCTCTTCGCAACCGTTGTCCGCCAGGGCGACTTCCGCGGCGTCCGCATCGACCCCGCACTCCCGGACCGCACTCCCCTGCCTCGGGCGGATATCCGCCAGCGACAGATCCCGCTCGGCCCCGTCGCCGTTTTCGGCGCCAGCAACTTCCCACTGGCCTTCTCCACCGCCGGAGGAGACACCGCCTCGGCCCTCGCCGCAGGCTGTCCCGTGGTCTTCAAAGCACACAACGCCCATCCCGGCACCGGTGAACTCGTCGGCCAGGCCGTGGTCAAAGCCGTCAAGGACTTCGGCCTGCACCCCGGCGTCTTCTCCCTGGTCTACGGCCCCGGCGCCAGCATCGGCCAGGCCCTCGTCTCCGACCCCAACATCAAGGCCGTCGGCTTCACCGGCTCCCAAGCAGCCGGCATCGCCCTCATGAAGACCGCGGCAGCCCGCCGCGAACCCATCCCCGTGTACGCCGAAATGTCCTCCCTGAACCCGGTCTTCGTGTTCGAAGGCGCCCTCAAAGGCGACGTCGACGCCCTGGCCGCCCAGTACGTCACCGCCGTTACCGGAAGCTCCGGCCAGCTCTGCACCTCCCCCGGCCTGCTCTTCGCCCCCGAAGGCGAACTGGGCGACAAACTCGCTGCCGCCGTCGGCCGCGCCGTCTCCGCCTGCACCGGGCAGACCATGCTCACCGCAGGCATCGCCGGGTCCTGGAACGCCGGGACCGAAGCACTCGGCAGCGCTGAAGGCGTGAACCTCATCGGCAAGGGCACCGACGGCGAAACTGAAAATGCCCCGGCCCCCACCATTTTCGTCACCCAGGTCCGCGACTTCGTCACCAACCAGGTCCTCCACGAGGAGATCTTCGGCGCCGCGTCCCTGGTCATCCGCTACACCAGCACCGACGAACTCCTCCAAGCCGTCGCACGGCTCGAAGGCCAGCTCACCGCATCGCTGCAACTCACAGAAGAGGACTACCCCACCGCGGCGCCCCTCATCCCAGCGCTCGAGCAGAAAGTGGGCCGGATCATCATCAACGGCTGGCCCACCGGCGTCGAAGTCGGCCACGCCATGGTCCACGGCGGCCCCTTCCCCGCCACCTCCGACACCCGCACCACCTCCGTCGGAACCCTCGCCATCAACCGCTTCCTCCGGCCCGTCGCCTACCAAAACATCCCCCAGGAACTCCTCCCCGCACCGCTGCAGGACGAAAACCCCTGGAAGGTCAACCGCCTCATCGACGGCAAACCGGAACACGGCTAAGGCGGCGCTGCCCCACATTTTCCGGCCCCGGGCAGGCCTCACGCAAGGAGTCGCCCGGGGCCGGATCCCCAACCACCGGATAACCAGCGACCATGTCCATCACTATGCCTGCAACATCCGCATGGGCACGGGTGTGGGCGAGATGCGCCACGTGATGAAGTAGCGGCAAAAACGCCCGGTCTGCCGGATTTTGCGGCTGACCGCTTGCGTCCTTGGGTTTGGGGGCCGAGGTCCGCGGGGCATGTCAGCCGGCCTGCAGACCGCCGTCGTGCATTCTTTGGGCAGTCGGGGCCCGCTTGCCTCACCGGGCACGGCACCCATGAGAACCTCGACAACAGCGAACTGGCCGGTTGTGTTCGCGGTCTGGGAAGCTCAAGCAGCGCCCGCGGGCAGTGGGGACCTTCCCGTCGAGCAGGAGCGAGTTCCCCGGCTCCATTTACTATTCGTGTTGCCCGTGGCTGGAGACCAGCCTGCCGGAGAGCATTCATGAAAATGAATCCCGTGCCGGGATACTGGAAGAGCGCGCGCAGCGGAGAGTCTCACGCCTGTCACTGTCAGGTCGGGTTACACCCCAATCTGACGTCAGCCATGAACCTGCAGGGCTGTCCGAGTAGGGTTCGATCCCTTATCTTTTCTCACGGCGGCTCGAGAACCTCTTACATCTCAACATGACAGGGCATTGTTTCCGGCGCCTGTGCGCGTGCTCACCCCAGGGCCGGCGGGCAGTCGGGTACCACGTCATAGATGAGCTGGTCCTCCGGGACCCGCACGCCACCGGTCCGCTGATGGGTCGTCATCCGGCCAGCCCGCATCAGGTGCACCGGTTTCGCTCCGTCGAGCAGCAGGGCTTGGTCAGCGATCAACCGCCGGTGGCACCGCCACCAGACCGTTTCACTGCACATGATGACCGTGCGCCGTTCTGCTGCTTCCGCCAGCACCTCTGCCAGCGCAGCGGCAAAGCCAGCCGTGCGCATGTAGGCCGCGTAGGCACGAAAGGAACCATTACGCAGGGCGGTATCTGGCGAGTCCGGCGGTAGCTTACGGAAGCCGCCCAGCCGCTGCTCCCAGCGGTAGCCAATCCCGGCCGCGCGCAATCCGGCCCAGTCCGATGCCGGTACAACCGAATTTGAAGCCCCGGGTGTGCGCATTGTGCACACCCTCTTTTTTGGCATTTTTGCCAGCGAAGTCCCGCCGCCCTTCACAGCGTGAGAGTCCCGCTCCATCGCAGGCCGTCATTCCGCCATGTGGCACCACGTTCCCGGACTCAGCTGGAACCCAACCCACGAAATAGGCCGAGCAGGATGCTGTCACCGACAGCCCTGTGGCCCCAAGCATCCGTTCGGCTGCAACCGCGGGGTCATGAGCTCAGTCCAGGGCGAATCTTCAAAGACGATCACGGACAGCGTCCGAGGAATGTCGCCTCCGGAGTGGGAGAGGCGGCGCAATACTTCGGTTACCTGGGCTGTGTTAGCTACCACCAGAGCGGTAGGCGGGTTCTCGATGCCGAGCAGCGCCGACGCGGCATCCCCTCCCGCGGAGCCTCCGAATGCTGCGTGTCGGATGAGGCTGTCATCCTGTTCCAGGCCGGCTGCTTCCATGCGTGCTGGTAGCCCGCAATCCGCTCCCGCCCGGTGGTGGAGGACGCAGGCCCGGAGATGATTCCGATGCGGCGATGCCCGTGCGCCGCGAGGAGCGCAGTGGCAGACCGGGCAGACTCAAAATTGTCGATGCTCACAACGTCAACTTCGGGGAGCGACGGTATTGAACGGTCGACAAAGACCACATCGGTCCCCAGGTCCTGAAGCTTCTTCCAGATCGCCAGGTTGTTGCCAGTCGGGGTTGCGATAATCCCGCTGACCCTGCGTTCGATCAGTGTGGACAGACGCTCCGACTCCAGCTGGTTATATCCTCCTGCGTGGTCATCAGCAGCACCTCAATTCCCCGGGAATGCGCTTCCTGCACCACCTGGTCGGCAACTCGGGCGAAGAACGGGTTTGAGACATCCGCAAGCAGCAGCCCCCGGGTGGTGGGGGGACCGTACTTGAGCTCCCTGGCAGCCGTGCGGGGGTGGTAACCCAGATTCTGCATGACGTCGTTGACCCTGCTGCGGGTGGCAACAGCGGCCGGACCTGAGCCTGGATTCAGCACCCGCGAGACGACCGCGACGGACACCCCGGCCGCCTGGACCACATCGCGGATGGTCGGTGTTTCTGCACGCCTACTCCTCGGCCTCAGTGATGCACATGTTGGAACTTTTTAGTCCAGGGATTGACGCTTATGCCTACCCATGGGGGCCGGACGAGAGGCCCTAAACAGGCCCTGCGTCTTGGCTGACGCTGGAAACTTCGACGCGATTTAGACTTCTGCTCACAACCGGCCTCCAGCGCCGACAGTTCTGTGTTCAGCGCCAGCTCGGCACCGGCAGATGCAAGGAGTTTGAGGGGTCTTTCATCGCGGCCGCTGCTGATCCGGCAATGATGGACAAGGAGGCGGATGCATCAAATGTCGTCACCGCAGCGTCTATGGATCCTGCCACGAGAAAGCATTTTGCCCCTGCGCTTTTCGCCACGTCCTGGTGCTTCGCGCTGTTCGTGGAGTCGTCAGATCCGCTGTGTCCTTGCTTGTGTGGTGGCGGCCCTTCGAGTCACGCTAGAGGTGATTCTTCGTGCGGATATGGGTGCCACCAGCCTTCCCAGGCTGATGATGTGATTGGGCCTTGTGGAAAGTCTTCGATGTCACGGGGGACGCCAAGGTTGTGTCCCTGGTTGGAACTGACCGGGCCGGGTTCGGTGTGGGCTGCGGACATGCTCTCTCCTTTTGATGTCGCTGGTTTGTGCGGCCTGCACTCCGGCATTTTTCATGTTGCTGCCTGTGTTCCGTCCCGTGGCGGCTCTGCAACTGAGTCGCTTGGTTGATGGACCCTCCGGAGCAGGAGCTGTTCGGCTGTGATCCAGAGGTCGTAGACTGCGGTTTTTTCGATCATGATCCGGTGGTCAATTCCGTCGGCCGCTATGCAGGCTGTATCTCCGGAAGGCTTGGTGTCGTCCACGAGGCCGGTTCTGATAAATACGCCTTCGCGCCGGACATCAACTTCGGCACCGACCAGCATGCTCCACTCCATGAAGGGATAAGGGCGGTGGTCGGCAGCTTCCGGTGCGGGTTCTCTTGCGGGCGCGTAGTGCTGGAAGCCTTCTTGCATGGATCCGGTCCTTTCTGTCGAAGGGTGGCAGCCATGGTTGTGCCCCCTGGCGCCCGCGGTCCTGTCTTTTTTGTCGGTCCGGGTCGGGGCGGACTGCTGCCATGCCAGCTGCCCGCCCCGAGGTTCGGATTAGGCCTCAGCGGCGCTGGGCTCCTGTGTTCGTTGGGGTTCCTGCAGTTCGCCGTTTTGGCGTGCAGCTTCCTTACGACCCCAACCTCCTGGCAGCAGCGCCACCGAGATGACGGAAATGGCCGAGACGATCAGGAGATAGATGACGATGGAATCGCTGGACTGGGTGGCCGCGAACAGTGCGGTGGCGATGGTGGGGGCGAACGCGGATCCGCAGATCTGGGAGATGGTATAGCCAACTGATGCTCCGGTGTAGCGGACTTCACGGGAGAAGACCATTGAGAACAGGGAGCCGGTGACGCCGGCGGCCGGGGCCATGGCGATGCCGAAGATCAGGACGACGGCCAGGATGAAGTTGGCGGCGATTCCGGTATTGATGAGCATGAAGGCAGGTCCGATGAGGGCGCCCATGGCCACGGCCCCGATGAGGTACATGGTTTTGCGGCCGTATTTGTCGGAGAGTGAACCGAAGACCGGGTAGAGGACGACGGCGACGAGTCCGGCGATGAAGACCCCGAGCAGGACACTGGTGCGGTCGATCTTGGCGATGGTGGTGGAGTAGTTCACCAGGTAGGACATGGTGATGTAGGCGAAGACGCCCTGGCTGAGGTAGGTGCCGGCGACTAGGAAGATTTCCTTGGGGTGGCGGCGGAAGGCTTCCTTGATGGGGAGCTTGACGAGTTCCTGCTTTTCGCGGGCCGCTGCGAAGGCGGGGCTTTCGGCAATGGTGAGCCGGATGACGAGGCCGACGATGACCAGAACGGCACTGACGAGGAATGGCAGGCGCCATCCCCAGGTGATGAACTGGTCGCCGGGGAGCTGGGTTGCGCCGAGAAAGGCGACGGTGGCGAGGCTGGTCCCTGCCGGGGCGCCCATTTGGGGGAACGCGCCGTAGAAGCCCTTTTTGCCTTTGGGTGCGTGTTCGACGGCCATGAGGGTGGCTCCGCCCCATTCCCCGCCGACCATGAAGCCCTGGAAGATGCGCAGGACGGTCAGCAGGATGGGGGCGGCGATGCCGATTTGTGCGTAGCCGGGCAGCAGACCCATGAGGAAGGTTGCGGCGCCCATGCCGACGAGGGAGATGATGAGCATCTTTTTCCGGCCGACCCGGTCGCCGAAGTGTCCGAAGACGATGCCACCGAGGGGACGGCGAGGAAGCCGACGCCGAAGGTGGCGAAGGAGAGTAGCGTGCCCATGAGCGGGCTGGCTTCGGGGAAGAACAGCTTGGGGAAGACCAGTGCGGCTGCTGTTCCGTAGATGAAGAAGTCGTAGTACTCGACGCTGGTTCCGATGAAACTTGCCATGGCAACTTTCATCGGGCTGGTGCGGCCTGTGGCGGCCGGGGATGTCTTCGTTGACATGTCAGGTTCCTTGGAGGAGGTGGTGCTAGCGGACGGGGAGGGGTTGGGGACGGTTGGCAGCCGCATGCTGGAGGTCCAGTGCGACGTCCGTGATCATGTCTTCCTGTCCCCCGACGAGCTGGCGGCGGCCGACTTCGACGAGGATGTCGCGGGTGTCCAGACCATAGAGCGTCGAGGCTCGTTCGGCGTGGCGGAGGAAGCTGGAGTACACGCCGGCGTAGCCGAGGGTGAGTGTTTCGCGGTCGACCTGGACGGGCCGGTCGTGCAGTGGCCGGACGAGTTCTTCCGCGGCGTCTTGGAGGGCGAAGAGGTCGGCGTTGTGTTCCCAGCCGTGCAGGGTGGCGACGGCGACGAAGGGTTCGACGGGGGTGTTGCCGGCTCCTGCGCCGTGGCCGGCGAGGGAGGCGTCCACCCGGTAGGCGCCTTCTTCGACCGCGACGACGGAGTTGGCGACGGCGAGGGAGAGGTTCTGGTGGGCGTGGATGCCGATTTCCGTTTCCGGTTTCAGGACTTCCCGGTAGGCGCGGACTCGCTGACGGACGCCATCCATGGTCAGGCCGCCGCCGGAATCAGTGACGTACACGCAGTGGGCGCCGTAGGATTCCATGAGCTTGGCCTGCTGTGCGAGCTTTTCGGGCGCTGACATGTGCGACATCATGAGGAATCCTGAGACATCCATCCCCAGTTCACGGGCGTAGGCGATGTGCTGAGCGGAGACGTCCGCTTCGCTGCAGTGGGTTGCGACCCGGACTGAGCGGACGCCGAGGTCGTAGGCCTGGCGGAGTTCTTTCAGGGTGCCGATGCCGGGCAGCAGCAGAGTCGTAAGACGGGCGTTCTTGATCGCGGACGCAGCAGCTTCGATCCATTCCCAGTCGGTGTGGCTGCCGGGGCCGTAAGTGAGGCTGCTGCCGGCGAGTCCGTCGCCGTGGGCAACTTCGATGGCGTCGACGCCTGCGGCGTCCAGGGCCGCGGCGATTTTGCCGACGTTCTCGGGGCTGAGGCGGTGGCGGACGGCGTGCATGCCGTCGCGCAGGGTGACGTCCTGGATGAAGACGCGGGTTGGTGTCTGGCTCATGATGCTACTTCCTCTTCGGTGGTGACCAGCCGTTCGGCGACGCGGAGCGCGGCGGAGGTCATGATGTCCAGGTTTCCGGCGTATTCAGGGAGGTAGTGGGCGGCGCCTTCGACTTCGAGGAAGACGGTGATCCGTGTGTACTCCCCCGTGCCCCGGCCGTCGGGGATGAGGCCGCTGACTTCGGCGCCTTCGTTTTGGAACTGCACGGCCTGCTTGAGACGGTAGCCGGGGACGTAGCCGGCGACTTCGGCGACTCTGTCGCGGACGGCGGCGGCGACGCGGTCCTGTTCGGCGTCGGTGAGCCTGTCCACGAGGCACAGGACGGTGTCACGCATGATCATCGGCGGTTCTGCCGGGTTGAGCACGATGATGGCCTTGCCGCTGGCGGCTCCTCCGACGGTGACGATGGCATCGGAGGTGGTTTCGGTGAATTCGTCGATGTTGGCGCGTGTGCCGGGTCCGGCGGATTTGGAGGAGATGGAGGCGACGATTTCTCCGTAGTGGACCGGCGTTTCGCTGTTGATGGCGGCGATGACCGGGATGGTGGCTTGCCCGCCGCAGGTGACCATGTTGACGTTGCCTGCGTCCAGGTGCTGCTCGAGGTTTACGGAGGGTACGACGTAGGGGCCGATGGCTGCCGGGGTGAGGTCGACGAGCTTCTTCCCGTAGGGGGCCAGGGCTGCCGCGTTGTGGCGGTGGGCGCCGGCGGAGGTGGCGTCGAAGATGACTTCGATGTCGTCGAATTCGGGCATGCCGATGAGGCCTTCGACTCCTTCGGCCGTGGTGGCGATGCCGAGTCTGGAGGCACGGGCGAGGCCGTCGGAGGCGGGATCGATGCCGACCATGACACCCATGTCCAGCTTGTCGGTCAGCCGCATGATCTTGAACATGAGGTCTGTGCCGATGTTTCCTGAGCCGATGATGGCTGATTTTGCGCTCATGAGAGGTCCTTAGTGACTGTTGTGGTGACGGTGCCCAGCCCGCCGATGCGGGCTTCGACGACGGCCCCTGCGTTGAGGGGAGCCATGGGGCCGAGAGCACCGGAGAGGACGATCTCCCCGGCCCGGAGCGGCCGGCCCAGGGCCGCGGCGGTTTCGGCGACCCAAACAAGAGCATTGACGGGATCTCCGAGGCAGTCCGCCCCTGTCCCCATTGAGGCCTGTTCTCCGTTGATGGTCATGATCATTTCCGCGCCGGCAGGGACATAGCCGTTGAGCGTCGCCTTGGCCTTGCCGAGGACGAAGTAAGCGCTGGAGGCGTTGTCGGCAACCGTGTCAACGATCCCGATGTCCCATCCGACGATGCGGCTGTCCACAATTTCCAAAGCCGGTGCAACGTAGTCCACGGCAGCCAACACCGAGTCCCGGTCGGTGGCTTCGACGTCGCGTCCCATGATGAACGCAATTTCCGCTTCAATGCGCGGAGCGATGAGCCTGTCGTGCGGGATCTGTTCGTCCTCGCCTCGCTGCATGTCGGAGAGCAGGACCCCGAAGTCGGGCTGGTCTACGCCGAGCTGGCGCTGAACGGCCGGAGCGGTCAGTCCGACCTTGCGTCCAACACGGCGGTTCCGGACGCTGGTCCGGCTCTGGATGATCAGTTCCTGGACCTGGTAGGCCGAGTCCAGGTCACCGTCGAGGAGATCACGGACGGGTCCGCAGGGGCGGGCTGTCTTCGAGGCACCGAGGAGGGTGTTGGCCACGCTCCTCAGGTCCGTTGGCGAGGTGCCTGCTGTGACCGCTCCGCCATCGTTGGCGGTAGTGGGTTGCTGTGTCATGGGGTTGCTCTCTGTTGTGCAGCTTGGGCTGCTGGGAGAAGATGTGTATCCCAAAGGGCTAGCATGCTAGACGTCTAGACCTCGATGGTTAGTTGTCTAGGGTTGCGGTGGTGACGCCGAAGCCTGCGATGTATTCACGGATGGGGCGGTAATAGCTGTAGTTGACCGTGTAGGGTCCGATGGCGCCCAGTGCCGCGTAGGCGGCGATCCACGTGCGGACTTCGTGGGAGGAGTTACCGGCGATTTCGGTCATTTCCTGCGGGGTCCACGCATCGATGGGTGACAGGTCGCCGGAGGCGAGGATCTTCATCAGCTGCTGGTCCCATTCCGGGGCCAGGTCCTTGATGTCCGCTTCCCCGCGGGCGAAAGCGTCGGCAGCGTCGAAGACCCGCTGTTGCCGGGCCGCGCGCGCCTCGGCCGTTTGCTGGCCATCAGCGCCGATCAGCATCCGGCGCTGCGCCTCGGTAGCTGTGGCCAGGCGGGGTACTGGCGGGTCGTGGGACAGGCCTCCGGAGGCGATGAGCAGAACCTTCCGGTCCAGTGACTTCAGATATTCGCCGATGGCTTCACCGAGTTGGCGGACGCGTTTGAGCGGCGTGAAAGGTGGCGCGACGGAGTTGATGAAGACCGGCACGAAGGGCTTAGCGGTGATGTCGCCGTACATCAGCTCCATGGGCTGCACGGCACCGTGGTCGACCTCCATCTTCAGGGAGATGGCGATGTCGATGCCGCGGTCGATCACGAACTCCGCGAGGCCTTCGGCGATGTCTTTGGGGACATTGAGGGGTCCGGCCTGGCTGCCGTAGTCACCGATGCTGACGGCGTCATAGCCAATGCAGAACGGCGGCATCAGTTGATAGAAGAAGCCGTTGTAGTGGTCCGGTCCGAGGTTGATGACCAGGTCCGGATCGTAGTCATGGACGAAGCTGCGGGCGGCATCGAACGCCGCATCGACTTCAGCCTTGATCTCGGGCCCCGGATCCCCATGTTCGAGCAGCGGGCTGTGGGACATGGCAAGCAGTGCAACAGTCATGGCAGCCTTCTAGCCTTTCGCGTGGGCGGGGGTCAGTTCCGTCCCGGCGCCTTCGTCGAGGCCCAGGAGGAAGTCCAGGTGGATCTTGTTGAAGATCTCGGTCTGTTCGTACTGGGGCCAGTGGCCTGCGTTTTCGATGACGGCGAGTCGGCCGTTGGGGATGAGACCGGCGATGCGGCGTCCTTCGTCCACCGGGCCGGACGGGTCCTTGGTGGTCCAGACGACGAGGGCGGGTGCCTCGATGGAGCGCAGGTCATCGTCGGTGAGCATGTTCCGGCGGCGGGTTTCCGGGTCCTGCAATGCCATGTTGGCTTCGCACGCGCGTAGCCAGTCGGGCTGCTGGAAGATGGCCTGGCGGGTGCGGATCAGGTCATCAGTCACCATAGCGGGGTCGGCCATGAGCCACTCGAGCCTTGTTTTCACGCGCTCCCAGGACGGGTCTTTCGCTGCTTCCATGGACAGCGTGTAGAGCCGCTCCATCACCACGGGATTGGCCATCGTGCCGCCCATGGTGTTCAGGACGATCCGCTCGACCCGTTCGGGGTGATCGATAGCGAAGCGGGCCGTGACCCAGCCACCGAGGGATTCGCCGGTGAAGTAGGCCTTTTCGACCCCGATGGCGTCCAGGAAGTGGTTGACCTGGTCGATGTAGTGCGGGATTTCCAGCGGGTGCTCGGGCTTGCTGCTGTAGCCGTGGCCGATGAAGTCGATGGCGTAGACGTTGAAGTGTTCGGCGTGGGCTTTGAGGTTGCGGACGTAGGCTTCGGCGTGGCCGGTGATGCCGTGGAGCATCAGCAGCGTGGGCTTGGAGCTGTCGCCGGCGTGCAGGTAGCGGGTGCGGTAGGGGCCGGCCTGGATGTAGCCCTGGCTGAATTCGAGCTGTGCGAGGTCGGACCAGACGCTAGTGTACGGGCGTGAATTCACGGGTTTCTCCTACGTGTTCGGGGGTGGGCTGTTCGGTGTGGCCGAGGATGGTGTCCAGTGCGGCGCGGAGTTCGGTGCGGGCTGTTTCGACGTCCCACACGGGGACGCTTTGGCGCCACGCGATGTAGCCGTCGGGGCGGACGAGTAGGGCGCCCGCTTCGTGGATTTCGCGGACCTTGTGCCAGGCACCGTAGGGGTCTTCGGCGCCTTTCTCGCCGACGACGACGGTGCGCAGGAAGGGTGGGTTCAGTTCGGCGGCGGCCGTTTCCCAGGCCCGGCCTGCGAGTCCGGTGACGAGGCTGAACTTGCCATGGCCGGTGACGTCCAGGGTGGAGGTGCGGTTGCCGGTGCGGTCCACGAGCCAGGCGTGCGGGATTTTCGCTCCCGGCCGGGTGGTGGGCTGGACGTGGAGCTGCGGGTCCTTGGCCCACTGCTCCTCCCCCGCTTTCGGGTCGGGGATGACGGCCGCGGATTCGTAGCGCTGGTTGAGCTCAACCCCGTGGGCGTTGAATTCGTAATTCTTCAGTTCCAGGGCTTCCTGGAGCTTCTGGCGCAGTTCCACGCCCTCGGGGGTCGGTGCGTGCAGCCGTGCCAGGCCGGCTTCGATGCTGTGTTCCTGGCCCGGGACGCGGAAGGTTTCGTTCAGGGGGCCGTAGTCTTTCCGGGACTGGTTGGCGCGGGCCACGATTTGCCGGCCGACGGGGGCGCGTTCGAGGGAGTAGGAGTCCAGCAGGCTTTCCCCGGCGTAGCCCTTGATGACGTAGGCGAGTTTCCAGGCCAGGTTGAAGGCGTCCTGCATGCAGGTGTTGGAGCCCAGTCCGCTGCTCGGTGGATGGCGGTGGACGGCGTCCCCTCCGCAGAAGACCCGCCCGACGGAGAAGTGGTTGGCGTGCTGCTGGTTCACGTACCAGGTGGACTTGGTCTGAATATCGACGACCAGATCCGGGTCCCCGACGAGAGTGCGGATTTTGGCCAGCACGGTGTCCTCGGAGAGGTCCGGTTCACCGTCGGCCATGTTGAACCCCCAGCCGGCGATCCATTCGTCCCACGGGCGGACGGCCCGGAGCAGGCCCATGCCGATTTCTCCGAAGCCGGCGACCGGGTTCATGATCCAGTGCAGGATGCTGGGGCGGTGGGCGACGTACTTGCTCAGGTCCGCCTTGAAGAGGACGTAGGCGGTGCCGGCGCGGGCCAACTGGCCTTCGAACGGCAGACCGATGTCCTCGGCGATCTGGGAGCGGGCACCGTCGGCACCGATCAGGTAGCGGGCCCGCAGTGTGTAGTCGGTGCCCGTCACGTGGTTCCGGAACGTTACGGTCACGCCGTCGCTGTCCTGGACGTGGGAAAGGTATTCGGTGTTGAACGTGACCTGCGCTCCGCGCTCCCCTGCGTTTTTCAGCAGGATCGGTTCCATCAGCGGCTGTGGTACGTCGAGCATGGTGCACGGGCTGGCCTTCAGGTAGTCCCCGTACCGCTCATCGCCTGTCCCCCAGGTGCGGAGCCGGGCGATTTCCTGGCCCGCGAGGCTGGTGGTGAACAGGGTGTCGCCCATTTCACCCCACGGGACAGCGTACTTGGCGGCTTCCTCCTCCACGCCCAGGTCCCGCAGCACTTCCACGGCGCGCTGGTTCGTGATGTGGGCGCGGGGAGTATTGGCGAGCCAGTTCCAGCGCGAAAGCATGTGGACGCGCACGCCCTGGGTGGCCAGCGCGAGAGCCGCCGTGGCTCCGGTCGGGCCGGTGCCGACAATGAGCACATCCGTGTCGAATTCCAACTGAGTTTCCATCACACCTTCTAAGTTCAGGTTCCGGGACGGCATCATCCGTCCGCGCACCGGCGGAGGTCATTCTCGGCCGGGCTGATTGTGCGGGCCCCCTCGCTTCCGCGGTGAAACGTGAGGCCGATTACTGAAAGTAGCGTACTAGCATGCAAGCAGTTTTGTAAAGGCAGCGTTTGAATTCTGAGTCGAAGTTGCATGCTTGCAGGCTTGCCGTCTTGCATGTAATGTGACTCACGTGTCAGTGATTCAGGTCACGCTGATGGCCGCCAATGAGGGCGTTCCCAGTCACATCCTGACCGCACACTCCGATTCCCGAATGCAAGGAGCACAACGATGAGCTTGATGCAGGCCGCACGGCTTCATGAAGTAGGCAAGCCTTTCCAGATCGACCAGATTGAGGTTCCCGAGCCGGGGCCCCGGGACGTGATCGTGGAGGTGAAGGCGTGCAACGTCGTGCCGAACCTGCGGAACGTCATCACGTCCTACCCGGAATGGTTTCCCTACCTCCCGTTGCCCACGCTCCCGGCGATCTACGGGCTGGATGCGGCCGGCGTCGTCAGCAAAGTCGGGTCCCAGGTCCGCAACGTCAAGCCCGGAGACCGGGTCTACGTAAACCCGGGACGCGACTCCGGCGACTCGCACGCCTCCCTACGCGGGGAACGGATCAACGACCCCGCCTACACGTTCCAGGGCTACTTCGGGTTCGGGGCCGGCTCGCAGGAAATCTTCGAAGACTACCCCCACGGCGGCTTCTGCGAATACATGAAAGCCCCCGCCGACGGTCTCGTCGTACTGCCCGAATCCATCTCCTTCGAGGCGGCCTGCCGCTTCGGCTACATGGGGACCTCGTACTCGGCCCTCCGTAAAGCCGGAGCGGGCGCAGGGACGTCCGTCCTCATCAACGGCGGCACCGGAACCCTGGGCCTTGGCGCCGTTTTGAATGCGCTGGCCATGGGCGCAACCAAGGTCTTCGCGATGGCCCGGGACCGTGAACTCCTCGAACGGGTCCGACTCCTCGATCCCAAGCGCGTCCACATCCTCTCCCACGGCGATCAGCCGGTGGGTGAATGGGTCAGGGAAAACACCGGCGGCCTCGGCGCTGACATCTTCATCGACGCGGTAGGCCCCGGCGCGCCCCACGAAATCACCATCGCAGGCATCGAGGCGCTGCGCCGCGGCGGCCGGATGGTCGACATCGGGGGCATGTCAGAACCGCTTCCGCTGGAGATGTTCAAACTCATGTGCTTCCAGATCAGTGTCATCGGCTCTCTCTGGTTCAGCGTCGCCGAAGGCCAGGACATGGCCGAAATGGCGCACGCCGGAACCTTGGACCTCTCCGTCTTCGAACACGAGGTCTACCCCCTCTCCGAGGTCAACGAAGCCCTCGACGCAGTCGACAAGCGGCGCGGCGGATTCACCAACGTCGTCGTCGTCCCCGGCTCCTAACAGCACACGCTGGCCACAGCGGCTCAAGGCCAGCCCAACACCTCAGATACGGAACCCAGCAATGGAACTCAACCCGCAACGCACAGTGGTCATCGCCATCCACTGCCAAGGAGACATCGTCTCCGGCAATGGAGCCTTCGCCCCGTTCTTCCACGAGCAGGTCGTCAGCAGAAGCGTCATCAGCAAGATCGGCGGCCTTCTCGAGAACGCCAGGGAATCAGGAATGATCGTGATCTACACCAGGGTCGCCTTCAAGCCTGATTTCAGCGACCTGAACGCCAACTCCCCGCTACTGAAAGTTGTCGAGCAGGCCGGCTGCCTCAAGGATGGTACGGAACTGGCAGATATTGTCCCGGAGCTGGCCCCGGCCGCCGACGACGTCGTCATCACGCACCAACGCGTCGGGGGATTCGTTCCCGAGCTCACCGCAGTGCTGGAGGACCGCGGCATCGACACCCTGGTGTTCGCAGGCGTCGCGACCAACGCGTCCGTGGAAAGCACCGCGCGCGTCGCCACTGACGCCGGCTACCGCGTCATCATCGCGGAGGATGCCTGCTCCGCCGCGACACCCGAAGCCCATCAGGCCAGCATCGAATCTCTCGGCTTGCTCGCCGACATAGCCACAACCGCAGACATACTTGGGGCATCAGCTCCACAAACCGTCTAATAGCCCTGTTCGGGTCAGCGGCGTCTTCGGACGCCGCCGATCCGAACAGGCACCATCATCAACAAAAACCTGCACATGCTAGCGTGCCAGTTACAGAGAAAAGGATCACCATGCGGGATACTGGACGTATGGCACCGGAATCTTCAGCTCTGAATCATCGTTCGACCGGCACCGGCGGCCGGCTCCTCGGCCGCATCTATGAAGCCATCCAGAACCGGCTGCTCGAAGGAGAATACCCCGCCGGGTCGAAACTCTCGGTGGAAGCTATCCGGGCGGAATTCGGTGTGAGCAAACAGCCCGTCATGGAGGCCCTCCGCCTGCTCTCCGCCGACGGACTCGTCGAAATTTTCCCGCAAATCGGCTGCGTGGTGACCGAATACTCCCTGGAAGAGGTTGAGGACTTCTTCCGGATGTTCGCCGGATTCGAATCCGTCATAGCAGCAGCCGCCGCCCAGCGACGCACGGACGAACACTTGGACGAGCTGTACCTCGCTGCCCGAAGGATGGACCGCCTCAACAGCGAACCAGACCCTGCGGTCCGAGCACGTCAATACCGAATCCAAAACCGCAACTTCCACGAGATCATCCACCGCATGTCCCATTCCCGGGTCATGAGCAATATGAGCCGCCGCATGTGGGACCTCAGCGACTTCCTCATCAACACCACGGGAGCTCCCCAACCATTCGGCTCGGCCATTGTCGAGCGCAATGAAGACCACTCCCGCATCATCAAAGCGCTCGAGGCCGGCGACGCCGCAACCGCCAAGGCAGAGATGGAACAACACATCCTGTCGACAGCAACCATCATCCAGCAGGCCAGAACGGCAGTCGTCTCCTAGCTACACAGGACACGAGACGTCAATCCGTCCCTAACGGCGCATACTTTACAAGGATGTGAGACGCTTCGCCCCCTAAGCAACGTCGCGGTTTGTCGTTCTGATTCCCATCATCGCTGGGCAGGTCCTCCACGCAACCAGGGCGCTATGCGCCGCTTATCACTCCAAAGTTTCGTTCGGCGCTCCTCCGTCGCTATTGCCTCCCGAATCTTTGAACCGCTCCCGGTTCCCCAGGTTGCCCTCCAGACCCTCACACCCAGCGGTGACTCCGCTATCAGAACGACGCCGAAAATCTGATAGACAAGCATGCCCGCCTCGACAACAAGGCCGCACAGCGGACGCCGTCGATGCCCGACTGAAAGCAATTCACCAGCGTCTGAGGTTGCGCCCCGCGGAAGCGAGCACTGGCACGGTCAGAGAGCGCCCTGAGTTTATGTCGAAGCCGTCCTCCCCGTCATGGACAGGTATGACTGGCCCTTGAAGCAGATCCGGATCCCCACACGCCCTCACCCTGTCGACGGGCCGGACGCCACAGCCTCTGACACCCCAGTGAGGTTCCCGCTGAACCCGGAACGTCCACCTACACCGACGATCCAGGCCGCAAAGTCATGTCGCCCGCAACGGAGAACTTCATGAAGTAGTGAAGGCAGAACCAAGAGGAGGGGATCAAATGCAGGCCGATAGGCCACGGTGCACAAGAGTGTGCGCAATGTGCACACCCCCTTTGGCCGGACAAATACCCGATGAGCGCACTCTGCCTAGTTCGCAAAAGAAGCTATCCGAGGAAGATCCTCGAAGACCATACGGCTTGGTCATGACGTCACCACGACTTCTGGCCATGAATGAGTGAGGGTCAAAAACTGGCCACCGGAAACAGCAAGAAAGGACGGCACATGCCCTAGATTCCAGGAAGCGAAGGGCCCCCAGCAAGGACCCTGAACCCGCCACACACACAACCGAATAGGCCACCGCGGCGCCAACAACAGACCGCGGACAACGTCAGAGGGACCCGCAAAAGGGGCGATGTCCACACATTAAAAGCAAAAACCCCTCTGACGAGGGGTCATGCTGTGCCCGAGGTGGGACTCGAACCGGGTGCCAACCCTTGAAAATCCGCCACTCCCGCGTAAACATCCCCAATCCGAACCGGTCCGCCGCCAGTACAACCGAATCCGAAGCCCCCGGTGTGCACATTGTGCACACTCTCCTTTTGCCACCTTCCACGCAAATCCGAACGACTGCCGTGCTCCCCTACCAGGGGCGCGGCAACTGTATGTTCTACCGAAAGTCTTCCGGACCGGGCTTCGCGACCGCCGGTTCTGGACCCATCAGGTCGCAACACAGGTGTCGGCTCGAAATCCCTCATGGTGGTGCTTCCTCCCTTCAGACCTCTCATGAACTGAAACGGAGGACCTGGCATGACCGGCAGGGCCGTTGGGCTGCACGGTAGATACTGGTGTCATCCAGGAAGACGGTTTCCCTGCTCAACGCGGCATCAGGGGCGCTTTCGCATTGTGACAAAAGATCGGTTATCAGCTTTTAAGAATGAGTTCTCATTTACGAGAGAATCGCGCAGCTAGGGGACTTCTGCTCTTCCCGACGACTACCACCGTGGACTGTCGCTGCCGCAAAACGACGTGCCCGCTATGCTCCCCGATTGCTACGGTCGCCCAAAGCTACATGCTTGTCGCCACTCGAATGCCATCGGCCCCCTGTGGGGGCCGACGCAAGCCAGCTTGTTGAAGGTTGCTCAACGGAGTTGACCGCTAGCGCTTTCGGAACCTCTCAGAACAAGTTACCTACCTGACTCATGGTCATGGTAAGCGCTGGCGACCTAACTCGCTGTGGGCTGGGAGAAGTCATGTCGCCAACTCATTTTCCAATCTCTTGACTTGATCATCACGGCGTCAGTATTTCGGCCTGTTGGGGCGCGCGAATCTCGACATAGATCTCGTCGTCGGGAGCAGCATCGTTAAACGAGAGGATGGTCACGGCAATGTCGGCGTCGGCTGGTAGAGCGCGACCTTTGACGCTGCTGCCTCGTTCGGCCTGTACCAGGGCGGCAGCCAATTGCGCATGCGCCTCCGCGGCTATTGCCGGAGGCAGCTCGCTTCCCCTGTCATCAAATATATCGACTCGCACCCCGCGGCTTCGCGCTGCACGGGCTGCCTGTAAAACGCTGGCGCTTGCCAGAGCACGGCCTCGGATCTGGTCCCGGAGCTGTGACTCTAGCAGCTTGCAGTCCTCGCGGTCGGCATCGCTGAGCTGGCCGGCAACGATCTTTTCGAGCAACGGGCGGGTAGCGCGATCCAGGTCATTCACCCATTCGTTTTGAGCTACGTTGCGTGCATGTTCGGAGGCGATCCTGTCCGCCGCTTCCTGTTCCTGGGCATTGTGTTCACGGATCTGAATTTCACAACGGCGTAGCACGACATTGACGGCCGTGGCCAAAACGATCCACATTACAGGCGGTGCGATCAGGGCAAGCGCGTCAACAATGGAGAGCCCACGGATCATCGAAGCAGTGAAATCGATGGTGGCGAAGAGGGTGATTCCGAGCCATGCCAAGCGGATCCGGTTCCGTATCGCTACGGTGACCATGAGCATTTGGATGGCTCCGCACTGCCAAGCGGCATAGCCAGGATGACTTCCGAATGGCAGGACACTCTGTACGAGTATCTCCATGGCCACCGTGCCGCCGATCATGACGAGGCTGCGGTGCCGCGGCAGCCCATTGCTATCAGAGGGGAGCGTGACCAGGATCATTAGGGCAGCGCAAATCGCCATCGCCACTATTGAGGGCCAGATACTGCTGACCCGATGGAGATTGGCAATCCCGAGAATGATGTGGGCGGAAGGGAACGGAAGGCCGAGGGCGAGGATGAGTCGGCGGTCGAAGGCAGTAACCATGCTCCTAGGTCTCCTTCCAGGCAAGTTGCACACGAGTTCCGGCCCCCGGTCTGGAATCGATGACTGCTTCTCCGGCAACGTCCTGCATCCGCTTCATAATGGAAACCCGTATGCCAAGGCGCTGGGGCCCTACGGTCTCCAGATCAAAACCCGGCCCGGTGTCGGCAATATCGATCGTGACTGATTGGATGCTTGGGTCGGAACCGAAGCGGACGATCACCTCGCTGGCGCAGCGAGCGTGAATGGAGCTATTGCGTACCGCCTCCACAGCAGCTTGGATAAGGGCCCGGGAGGCAGCGAGTGGGATTGACTCCGGCACGGGCGACGAATCGTCACGCCAGATTCTGGTGTTGTAACCCAGGGTTGCTGCGCGCAGACGGCCGATTAGTTCATCGGGGCTGATACCACCCTTGTCGTCCTCAACGTTGTGCAATTCTTCGAGCTGATAAAGGGAGTTGCTGGCGGCACGGGCGGCGGCTTCCATTACTTCTTCCGAGTGGGCCTGGGCGGCGACAATTAGGGTTGCCATGACCGTGTCGTGTGTAAGGCCGTCCAAGCGGGTTCTCTCTATGCTCATCGCCTCTGCCCGGGCCGCTGCGGCGGCTTCCAGTACTGAAGCCTCGGCGGCGGTGTCCGAGGCCGTGGCAGCCGTTCTCAGGGCGGCAATTGGTGAGATTATTGCAACCGCCAAGACCACGCCAAGTAGAGCGTCCTGAGCCGAGTCGTACCAACCACGTGCATTGCCAGCCTCGGTTGCGGGTACGAGCAAGATCAGCATGCAGAACAGGCCTGCGTATACCGCCGCGTATGAAGTGCGGAAAGCCAACGCGGCCAAGCCGATGCCAAGTCCGGAAATCCCATATGACCATGGCCTGGCTTCGGCGTGAGTACCTGTACCGATAAAGCCGATGTGCCAAAGAAGAAAGCTGCAGATCATCAGCACCGCTGCTGTTCCTGTGCTCACTCGCAACCACGCCCCAGGCTGGCGGACCAGCATTGACCAGATGATGGCTGCCGGGATTGCGGCCACGAAGGCCAAATCTAAGCCGACAGATTCAATGGGAATCTGCAATAGAACGTCGGGCAACGCCAAGCAGTAGAGAATCAGGCCAAAAAACCCTATGGACCGGGTAAGGACCAACTCGATGCTCGTCCGTGAGATAGCCCGGGGCGCAGCGGCCAGAAAGTTCATGGCCGGCCCGCATGACTGCTGAAGTTCAGGACCGCGGTCTTGAATATCTGACGGTGGATCCTGTTCGCCTCGTACATGCGGGTATTTCGCGGGTCAGCGTGAAGCCTGCGGCCCGTGCCCCGGCGACTGCTCGATTGGACGGCATTCAGCCGCAATGCGGAGATACGGATAGCCCCCTGGGCGTTGACAGTAGTTCGCCTGACGTATTGCATGACCCGCAGCTCTCCTCCTTGGCCGACACTTTCCGCCCAACAGCGCGAGGCTGTGGGACAGAGCATGTGGATCGCTGCGGTGTCGGTAATAATTAGTGATGAGAACGCTAGCAACCGGGCTAGGCCTCTGGCAGCGACCGAAGCTCTTCCGGACGCGTTGCCCCCCGAAAGGGTGACAAGCGTTAGGCGCTGTCCCCCTCGACCAGTCCGTCCTCGACGGCCCGGCGACGCAGATCAATCTTTGTCGGTGCGTACCTGCCTGCGGCCTCGTACTTCTCCCGGATGCGCTTGAGATTAGTTGCGACCGTGTTCTCCGAGATATTCATGTCCCGAGCGATCTGCTTGCGGATGCGGCCAGCGGCATAGTGTTTGAGCGTTTCCTTCTCACGTTCGCTCAGCATATTCCTCGAAAACTTGGGGTCGCCGTCAATGGCCGCGGCCAGATCCTGGTTGTCCACTGTCTCACCGGAGGCGACAGCACGGATAAGACCCAGCGTATGTTGCATAAGTTCAGACTTCCGGGCCACCCCGGATGCACCGGCGGCCAAGGCCTCGCGCAGTTCATCTGCTCGGTCACCTACGCTGAACACAAGCACCGGGCAGCCCGCTTCCACGATTCTCCGGACATTTTCGCCGGGGCGAGACCCGTCCGCCAGCGACATGTCCAAGGCGACAACGTCAAACATCCCTTCACCACCAACCAGCAACGATTCCACAGTGTCGGCCATTCCCATCACTACGACGGGCACCGCCGCTGTCCTTGCATCCACCGCTGCCGCCGCAGCCAAGCCGATGCGCACCGCCTCGTGATCGTCAACGATGCCCAATTTGATTGCTTGCGTCACTTTGCCCCCCGGCGCTCCGTACCGCTCCCCTACGGACCGGTGTCGACACCAGTGTTACCCTGACCGCACCAGACTGGACAACTGTGACGAAACTCGGGTTCTCAACCTTTACCTGCTTTGCACGTGACACCGGCCTTGTTACAACCGTGACGACGGACCGCGATGAGGACTGCGCCGGTCATCGCGAAGTAAATGATTCCGATGACTGCGAAGTCAATCATCCGCGAGGGATCGGCGGTAACCGCGTTGATCGTTCCTACGAGCCAGCGAGGCGAAGAGATGACGAACCAGGCTGTTCCGGCCGCATACAAAGTGATCAGGGCACGCGCGAAACGGCGGTCAGATCCTGGCTGACCGCGTGCGACACGAAGCAATTCTAGGGGAGCCGCCCAAGTGGCGCTCATGGGCCGGGCCTTGAGAAAATCACGCAATGCCCAGTAGCCATCGTACTTATCTGTCGCCCTGAGGTTACCAAGCGCTACCATGCACGATGCCAAGAGGAGGGCAGCGATGGTGCTGTCCCGACTAACGACATATATTCCGGCTAGGACTCCCGCAAGCCAGCCATCAATGCCAGCTCCGGCGAGATCAGCGCGTATGCGCACCAATCTCGACTCGGTCTCGAGACATGTGAGATCGACGTACAGAACCGGGCCGTAGAGGTAAAGCCCTATCCCGACTGGGGGAATCTGCCCAGCTCCGCGTGCAACGGCAAAATGCCCCGCCTCGTGAGCTGCTCCACGCACCAGCTGCCAGACGATCACAATGAGCATGAGACCCCAGGAATTGCCGAACAAGGTGTCGACGGTCGGTTGGACGGGCATAAACATGGTGGAGTAAACGCTGGTGGCAAGGAGGAGTAACAGTCCTGCGAGTACGCCGACCCAGGATGTCAACGGTTTCATGACCACGGCGATCCCGCGGACGGCAACGCCAATCCAAGGCGATGGTCGCTTAATCACGAGATCGGTGAGCGTTGCACCATACGAGGCCGCCGCTCCACTGGTCCCTGCGGGCCGGCTGGACGATTCGAGAATGCCTACGTTCATGAGCAGCGTGATCGATTCCTGCGACGCGGAGTCATCGCCGATAAGGGGACGGTGGCCGCGCTGCAACTCGAGCAGAAAGTCCAGTGTCGCGGCGTCGACGATTAACGGTGCGGCTCCGGGAACTATGACGACGGGGTTGTCATAGGTTCCGAGACGAACCCCGTCACGCAGAGCAAGCAGTTCCATATCCGCCCCGCAGTACTTGGCCGGTCTCGGGGACGGTCGAGGCGAGGGCAATGATCCGCTTGTCGAATTCGTCCGGGAAGCCGTCGCAGACGCCCCATCCGGTCAACGCGTCCTGCTTGAGCCGGGCACCGCATCCGCCTCCGTGGGCGAATGCGACAGGGCACTCGCTGCAATTAGCGAGCTGATCGATCGTGCGCGATCTCCAAGCGTCCCAGATGGGAAGCTCTTTCGTCTTATCCGACGTGAATGAGCCGACGGCCTCCGAGGGCCGGCCGATGAGTTCGTGGCAGTTGTAGAGCTGGCCTCCGGGTGAAAAGTATATGTTGCGGGAGGGAGCACCGCATGCATCGATCATGGGGTTCTCCATAACCCACTTCAGATACTCCCCCAGCGGGTTTGCACCGGTGACGTTCTCGCCTCCGACTGACGCATGGCCCCGCTCACTGAGATACTCATCGATCTCTGTCAGGGTCATGTAGTGCTCACCTACGCCTGCATCAGCGGAGAAGGGATCAGGATGCACGTTCACGTAATGAAGGCTGACGAGCGGGTTGTCGAGCAGTCCGCGTTCCCGAAGAAGTTCGATCAACGCTGGGAGATCGTGAATGTTGCGTCGATCGATGTTGGGCCGGATCATAACGCTCGATCCCCGGTCGAGTGCAATCTCGATATTGGCGAGGATCTGTGCAAACGTCGGCTTTCCGGAGAGCGGAATGCGGCGCTGGTCGTGCGTCGCAGCCGTGCCGTCCAGACTGATCTGCAGGTCAGCTATTCGTGTCGGCCCAAGAAGGTGCGCGAAGCGGTCCAGGAACACCCCGTTCGTGGTGACTCGGGTGGGGAGCCCGTTCTGTTCGAAATGGAGCACGAGCTTCTCGATAACGTCTTCGAGGCGCGGGAGGAGCGGCTCTCCTCCGATCAGCTCCGCGACAGCCACTCCGCGTTCGGCGATTAATCGATCGACGTGCCGCATGATCGCTTCCGCCTCAACCATGGTCAGATGCCGTTCTAGCAGGTTTCGCATGCCGCTGTCGGCCTGGAAACAGTATGAGCACCCGAGATTGCAGCTGTTGGTTGTGACGACCATGACGTTCGCCGGCTCGGTACCTGCGCGCATGCCGGCGACAAGCTGGCGGAACCAGGCGACTTCCTCGTCGCGTCTCATGCTCGTCATGTAGCCGACGTCGAGCGCGTAGTCGCGCCACTCTGGCGAGACCTCGCGCTCCCCAACACCGCGCAGTTCGTCTGCGGCCGACCGCGGAACGATATCCGCGTTCCGCCTGGGAAGGTTCAAGATGACGGATCTTTCGCCTGGAACGTCGATTATCCGTGTGTAGGTGCTAAGCCGCATGGCGTACTCCACTTTCTATGAATCGAAATAATTGGCGAGCCCCGTTGCTAGGCACTCAACCAGGTGACCGTTTGCACTATCTGCCGCCGAAAAGAGACCATCAGGATTGATATCGCACCACCACCAGCGGCCCACCCGATCGCACAGGACATCCGCGGTGAAGACATTGAGCTTGAGTGCGCGAGCAACCCTCCGACACTGATCCTCGACGGTCGAATTTCGGAAAGGCTCCCGAGCCATATCGACGTACCGCTTGTCGACCATGTCGGTCTCGACAACCGGTCTCTGGGAGACGATTCCAACAACACCGAACGAGTACCCGACTCGCAGCTCGGTGACGACATCAACCTTCTCCTGATAAAAGCCGGGGCATGGTTGGCGAATACCCCGGTCCCTTTCCGACACCGAGATGGCTGCTGCGCGTTCCTCACCGAAGGACTGATCAACATGAATCGGTTTCCACACCCAATCACCCCCGTCGGGTGCGACCAGACCGACCTCCGTTCGCGGTGCGAGCCCCATGCCTCCGAGAAGCTCAAGCGTCTCGATCTTCAAGTCGTGACGCAACGGTGAGAGCGACCATCTTGCGCTCCTCGCGTCGTGCTCCCGTGCGAGGAGCGGCGCAAGCGTACCTTCCCACTGACGTTCGATGAACCGCGCCTCCTCGGGCGATGCGCCAACATCTGCCCGTACAATCGGTGCGGGCGGGGAAGACCGCCAGCGCCGGTAGAAGACGGTGGATGCTCTTGCGAGTTCGACTGGGGTGAGGTCGCCGGTGGGCGTCTGAAACAGCCAGCTATGCCCGAGTACCCACGAAAACTCATAGTCGGAGTTCGGCAGGCCAAGCTCGATGATGTCCACGCTCGCGATAGCCCGGATCGCGTGGAGGTCAGGATCGTCATGATCAACAAGGAGGAGCGGCACGGAATTTGTCATCTTTTCTTTATTTCGGCCGCAGACGACGCGATGGCGGCGAACCGTATCGAATTCCACACCTGCTCCTCGAGAAGAGCGGACCATGCCGGATCGACGAAGGACTTGGCGTCTCGCCACCACGTTGCAAGCCTCTCCGCGATTGCGTTGATCTCACTAAGGACGGCGTTGAACTCGTTCTCCGCCGGTGGAAGCCTGAGCCAGCTCGCCGCGAAGCCCAAATTTCTCCCATCACCGCGCACCCAGGCGAAAAGTTGCCGGGAGAGCCACTCGAGCGCGGCGAATTCGCCGGCCGCGGAGACGATCTGTTCAGGCGTCTTATATTCGCTCGCGCAGACAGCCGTAGATACGCCGAAAGGTGTAAGGCGCGCGAAGCCGTGACCGGTGATCGCGCCGTCGTCGAGGCGCACCTCTCCGTCTGCCTTTCGTTCAAATTGGGATTGTCTCCACTCACCGAGTGCATTGTCGGATCGGCCTGCAATGGCGACTGGAACGTCAATGAGTTTTTCGATGAGAGCCGGGACAGCGGTGCGACGACAAGCGTACGCATCAACCACGCGGAGAGCCGCGAGGGCCGCATCCAGTCGCGGCTCGACATCGGTGCACCAGCCGTTGCCCGTCCCGCCCGCGAGCACACGGAACCAAACATCTTCGGGCCGGATGAACTGCAGATCTGCGACAAGGACTCGAACGAGGCGATGCTCCCGGGACAGCCCTCCGGCCTCGCATGCATCAAGGAACGAAGTCCGACGCAGTTCCGCACACCCTGCCGGGAAGATCGATTCAACCTGATCGACCCAGAGACCACTCGATGTCCGGGCCGTAACTTTCACTTTCATAGATCTCCTGAGCACCTGAGCACCTGAGCACCTGAGGGACCACACCACAAAACCCGAGTGATCCCCCAGGCACATGGAACTTATTTCCCGTAGGAGCCCCAACTGCACATCTTGCCCGTGCCGCTCATGGTTGCACGCACATCAGTCGCCTTGACGACGCTCTGCAGGAACGTCGGCGCGAGCCTCTCGGCATCCTTCTTTTCAGCCATCACTTTCACCTCCTCCCCTTTGTAGAGACACTGCGGCGGCCCCCCAAGCCCGTCGCAGCAACTCAAATGAAGGTTATGGGGCGGGATGCATCGCGGGAGAGTAGAGGAGGAGAATCTGGGTTTTTGTCACCAGAAGAGGTGACATCCATGAAGGATTTCTTTAGTTGTGGACGCGGCATTGCTCAGACAGGCCAGTGCGTCATCCCGCGGCAGAGTGAGAACTTACGGCTCGGGCAAGAATCAGTGAACTCCACGAAGATGGTTCCATTCGGCTTGTCCGGAGTCGACGCATAAATTAGTCATGGCCAGCTCCCCGCCCGAGGCCTAGGCCGCCTCGTATCCAGCGCAGGCATTTGGCGCCGGCGAAACACAGTTCGACTACACCCCAACCTGACGTCAGGCAGGGAGCTGCCGGACTGTCGGGGTAGAGTTCGTTTCCTTCTTTTCTGACGGCGGCCCGCGAAACTCTTGGACCTCAAAATGACGGACACCCTGGTGCATCGCAACGAAGATGTCGAGACAGGTTGGGCAAAGAGAGGCCATGCGGGCGTGGCTTTCGGACGTCTGCAGGCAAGTCGCCTCAGAAGAAAGAGGCGCACCACAGCCTGACTAGTTCCCATCCGCCAAGAGTGCTTCGGCGTCTCACCGTTCCATCATGCAGTCATCCAACAGGCCAGTAATGAACAATCATGAAATACCAGCCAGCCAGCAGTACTCCGCTTCGGTTCATCACGGCAAATATCCACAGCGTCATGCCGTCGACTCCCACGGCAACCATGAACAACTATCAACGGAAATAGCCCTCGATCCACGGAAGAAGGACGGCGAACGTCATCGGCCACAACGTAGGCCAACATTTGCCTCGCCGTCGGGCAGTATTGGACAGCCTGTGGGCGTCCGGGGACGCCGATTCCCTACGGGTTGGGCGCACGTCATGTCGCCCTCCCCCGCACCCACCATGTAGAAGACGAACAGCCAGCGAAGCCCAGCAGGAGGAACCTGATGAACAGCCAACGATGCGCCAAAGAACCTCGCACCGAAATGGTCCCTCCCAGTCTGGCTTGAAGCCCTGTCGCCGAGCGATGGCGGCCTCTGCGGCCATAGTGGCACCGCAGTCCCGGGAAGTCCGGCGGCCTTCGTTGGCCCAAACTAGGGCCGGTTATCGGCCCTTCTAAAAGGGCGCGGGGCCGGGATTCACGGCCGGCTAATCCTCTGGCTCCCGCCGTGAAGCCTGCCGTCGCCGCGTCATCCGGGTTGATGCGCCCCGTCTCAACGCCGCAGAACGCCATCGTCTCCAGCTCGGGCGGCCGTTCCGATCACCCGCACGGTCCGCGACGGATTCACGTTCGATATTCTCGGCGCGATCCTCATCATCAGCATCGTCCCGATCATGCTCGGCGTCACGGGCATCGGCAGATAGCCAGAACCCAACCGCTGGCTGCAGACGCAACGATGCGAGTACAGGTGACTGTGATGGAGGAGAGCACCCAGTCCGAGCGATTCATCTTCTTCTGGCCCCATCTTTTCTGTGGTGTTACGAGAGGATTTTGTGAATTACTGATCCGTCACCATGAAAAATCACAATTCGGGTTTGCCCGTCAATCCAGACCCAGAAGTACGTTGCGTCCTCACTGACGATGTCCACAGTGCCGTGCTCTGGTTCGCAACCGTACCGTTTGACGATGACTCCGTCACCTGGGTGTAGGTGGACCCAGTTGTGGTGGTCAAGGGGCGGGCTTTGGTCGCGACCGTCAAGAAGCTTGCCGTTTTGGTGTCCCCATTCATGAGGTTCCTTCCGATGTGAAGCTTTCAGCATTCCCTGTGATCGCTTGAGCGGCGTTGGCTGGATTGGATTGGAGAGAAAAGCGGGGGTGTGCATCACAAATGCACACCCCCGCTCGGTCACCTTTGGTTCTGCCCCAGGTGCGCAAGTCTGCCAAAGCAGTTCCGCAGTTGGGCTGCAATCAGCCGAGGCCCGGGATCAGCAGCACTTTGCAGGCATCCCCGGTGAGCAGCTCTACGGCTTCGTCGATCTGGCTAAGCTTCTTGCGGTGGGTGATGAGCCAGTCGAGTTCCAGTTTTCCTGAGTCCAGCAGCAGCAGGCTTTGTTCCCAGGTTTCCCAGAGTCGGCGCCCGAAGATGCCACGCAGGGTGATGCCTTTTTTGTTGATGTGGGCAGCGATATCGACCTCGGCCGGGCGGCTGGGGTGACCGACAGTGATGACGGTGGCTTCGCGTCGGACGGCTTCGAAGAGGGTCGTCAGGGTTCCGGGCGCTCCGGAGCATTCGAAGGCGACGTCGAAGCCGCCACGGCGGCCGGTCAGTTCGCGGCAGCGTTCGACGATGCCGTCGTTGGGGTGCAGTGCCATGGCGCCAAGCTTTTCGGCTTGGGCGCGCCGGTAGGGGTTGGGGTCGACGGCGATGACGTGGGAGGCGCCCATGAGCAGTGCCAGGTTAACGACCACCAGACCGACGGGTCCTGCTCCGCTGACGAGCACGGCCCGTCCTGCGACGGAGTAGTTGGCGCGCTGGATGGCGTGGACTGCGACGCCGGCCGCTTCGAGCAGGGCACCGGATTCGAGGGAGAGGCCGGTGGGGAGTTTGACGCAGATGTCCTGGGGGACGGCTGCGTACTCGGCGAAGACGCCGTCTATGTGCATTCCGAGGATGCCGGTGCGTTCGCAGGTGTGGGCATCTCCTGTGCGGCAGGGGAAGCACTGGCCGCAGGTCAGGTGGCTTTCAAGTGCTACCTGGTCACCCACGCGCAGGCCGGTGACACCTGCGCCTACCTCGACTACGGTGCCTGCGCCTTCGTGGCCCAGGATCACCGGGAGGTTGAGGTTGAAGGCTTGGGCGGAGGGGGTCCATTCATACAGTTCCCGGTCGGTGCCGCAGAGGGAGGCGGCGCCTACTTCGATGACGACGGTGCCTTCTGTTGCTTTGGGGTCTCCGGCGTCGGTGACGTATGTAACGCCTCGTTCGGCTGCGTCTTTAACTACTGCCCGCATGGGGGCCGCCTTTCATTGGTTCTGGTGATTAGTCGGGGAGTTGGCCGGCGAAGCGGCGCAGGATGTTGGTGGGGCCGACCTGTCCGCCCTTGAGCAGCAGGCGGCATCCGGCGACGATGGAGGCGCCGTCAGCCTGCAGGATCGGGCCTGCGGTGACGAACTGGTCCGAGACGCGCAGTTCGCGCACGCCCATGGCGATGAGTGCGTGGCTGGAGGTGTCTCCGCCGCACACGGCGATGTCCCGGGTGAGGCCGGCTGTGGCCATGCGGGCGGCGATGCCTCCGATCAGTGCTCCGACGTAGCCGGCATCGGCCGGTTTGGCGGCTCCATAGCGAGGATCCCCAGGACCCCGGGTGGTGTGGACAATGACGTTCCGGCCCTTTTGAAGGGCTGCTGATACGCGCCGGTCCAGGGCAGCTACGGCAGCAGCGTCATGTCCTTGCAGCAGCTCAGTGGATACGGGCACGTCCTCCCAGCCTTGGGAGATGGCATCGTTGATCTGCTCTGCTGTGGTGCTGGACGCTGAGGCGCTGATGGCCAGCACCGGCCCTGATGGCTGCTGCGGTCCAGGTACACGCGGAGTCTGGTCCGAGATGGATCGAGCGAGTGCTGCCATGATGCCGCCGGACCCGACGACGACGGAAGGGCCGTGTCCATGCTCCTCCCGGGTCAGTGCTTCGGCGACTGCGTCCATGTGCCGTTCGTCCACAGCGTCCACGACAAAGGCTCGTGCTCCGAGCTCCCGCCGGCGGTCGGCCCAGGCGTCCTTGAAGGTGCCGTCCTCATAGGCGGGCAGGTGGATGGCCCCGGGAACTTCCCCGGTGCCGAACTGCTCGGCGAGTACTTGGCGCAGGTCGGCCTCGGCCATGGGGGTGGACGGGTGCCCGGACATGACCGGGTGGCGGTCCAGCCGGTAAATTTGGCCGCCGAAGGCGGCGTAGTGGTTACTGAAGGCGGTGTAGCGGCCAAAGGCTGGCTGGGCCGGAACGACGGGGATTGGGCCGTGGAGGGGGAATCGCTCACGGAGAAGCTGGATTCCCCGGCCGATGCTGCCGACAGTGGTCGAGCTGTCGAAGGTGGAGCAGACTTTGTAAAGGAGCACCTCCACGTTGAGAGCGGCGATGCCGGCCAAATCCCTTCGTACGAGGTTGTCGAATGCTTCCCCGGCCAGGGACCTGGAAGGCCCGGCGATTCCGACGATGTCAGCATCAGCAGGCAGCGGCGCGTCGCCAATCACGAGGACAGCTTCAAGACCGTAGCGATGGGACTGGGCAAGGACGTCGGCGGCTCCGGTGAGGTCGTCTGCGACAAAACCAAAAGCGGGCATGTCAGGCACCTTTCCCGAAGGTTTGAACGGCATGCAGGAGTGCGTAATCCCCGCTTTGGGACTGCTTTTCCGCCGCAGCTTGGAGGGGTACGCCGTCCACGGCCGCTTCCCAGGCCTGGCGCAGGCTGCGCACACCGGCTGCGGGGCCATCCGGGTGGGCCGCGACGCCGCCACCGGCCAGCATCATCAGGTCCGTGGAGCCAACCGCGTCGAAGGTGGGGCCGGGGGTGGTGACGTTCTGCCCGGAGGACAGGACCGGCAGCGGTGCAATGGTCTGTCCGAGGGGTTCGAGCAGGCTGCGGATGTTTGCGGCGACCTCTTCGTCCAGTTCATAGAATTTGCTGCCCAAACCGCTGGCGTGCAGGTGGTCGGCGCCGGCGAGGCGGGCCATCTGCTGCCAGACGCGGTAGTCCATGCCCAGGGCCTTGGACCGCATCGAGGCCGCCAGGCCCGCCCGGTGGCCGTGGATCGGTACCTGGGCGAAGCTGCGCAGCAGGGCCAGGGCGGGCAAACCCATCACCGGGATGTTCAGCATCACGCACGTGCCGCCAGCTTCAACGACCAGGTCGTGGCGTTTCTGCAGTCCGGCGAGGTCACCGGTGATGTTGAAGGCGTACATGGTGGAGTGGCCGGTGACCTGCTCAGCGGCGCGGATTTCTTCGGTGGCAACCGCGACCCGCCGCTCCAACGGCAGGTAAGCGGGGTCGGTCATCAGCTCGTCGTCCTTGATCAGGTCGATCGAGGCCATCGCCAGGTCCCGGACCACGAGCCGGAATTCCTCTTCGGAGAGTCCGACGTTGGGTTTGACGATGGTGCCGACCATGACGCCCTGGACGTCGCTGATGAGTTTGCGCGTCCCCTCGATGCCGAAAGCGGGACCGGGGTGGGCGGTGACGAAGTCCTCGGGCAGGGCTATGTCCTGCAGGCGGCAGGCGTATAGATCGCCCAGTTCGAAGAGGTTGCCGGCGATGGCGGTCTGCAGGGTGGCCAGGTCGGTGCCGACGTTCTCCATGGGGAAATCGACGGTGACAAGGGCGGCCCGGACCTTTTCGGGAGTCGAACGTGATGGCAGGGAGGGCCGGCAAAAGCCTAGCTCTTGAACGTTTGAGATGCGCGCGGCGTGCCGTTCCCGGATGCGTGCGGACTCGCCGGGTACTGGCAGGAACGTGCCGCTGGACTGCTCGCCGGCCATGATGGCTGCGGCCTTTTCAGGGTCGATTTCGGACTCTAGGTAGTAGGTGCAACGTACCGAGCGCGGGTCGCGCATGGGTTCTCCGTCCATGAAAGGGATGTACAGGGGTGGCTCAGATTGTGCTGGGGACGACCGGGTCGGCCGGCTGGAGGCCTCCGGCCCGCTTCAGGGCCCAGGAGGCGACGATCGGGGCGAGCAACGCAGTCACGAGGACGGCTGTGGCGGCCTGGGCTGAGGCGGAGGCGACAAAGGGTTCGAATCTCGGGTCGGCGACGGCTACTACCGCGGGTACGGCGACGGCGTTGCCGGCTGTGGTGCCGGCGGCGAAGCCGATGCCGCTCTTGAAGCCTCGCTTCAGGACGTACCGGTATCCCAGATAGGTCAGGCCTCCGGTGAAGATGACGACGATCAGGCCGAGGAAGATGCCGGCGAATCCGCCGGTGAGCACGGTCTTGAGGTTGATACCGGTGCCAACGGCGAACGACATGAACGGGATGACGATGTTCGGTACGTGGTCCAGGGCCTTCGTCCATTCCCGGTCTACTGCGCCGATGATGAGGCCGATGATGAACGGAATCAGTGCCGCGGCAAAGGCGAGCAGCGGGATGTCGCCCAGCCCGGAGGCGCCGAGGAAGATCAGTGCCAGGAATGGTCCGTCATCAAAGGCGCTGGCGACATAGGCGCCGGTGTCCCGCTCGTCGCCGTACTGGCCGGCGAACGCAAGCCAGAGGGCGCCGTTGCTGTTTCCGAAGATTGCCAGCATCGCCAGGATCGATACGCCCGCGATGCCTTCGATACCCACCACCAAGCCGAGGATCACCGCAATCGTGGCCGGGATCAGGGTCTTGCAGACCAATACCACTGTAGTGGTCGAGGCCGCGGCCTTTCCGCTGTGGCTGCCTGTGATCTGGGCACCCGTGGCGAGGATCAGCACCGCGATCAGTGTCAGGGCACCCTCCTTGAACAGCGCCGTGGTGAAGCCGCCGATCTTCAAGGCCTCGGGTGCGAACGTGTTCATCAGCACCCCCAGCATCAGCGGGATCAGCATCATGCCCGCAGGGACCCTTTGGAGGAAGGCAAACATCGGGACTCGCGAGCGTCCAGTCCTCAACTGCATTTGTGTCATCAACCTGACCTTTCATACGCCTTTGTATCTTTCAGTCGCCGGAACTAGTCCGTACAATTAGTACGTACATTACCTGTGGTTTGGATCACCCGTCAACCGGGAGATGCAGCAACCGGGCGCGGCGCTATGATGTCCTCGAGTGGCAAAGGAGTCAGAGTGAGTGTGCAACCAGCCAAGGCCGAGCCCTTGGAGCGGGCTAACGGACTGAACCGGCAGGAGGGGCCGCCCCTTCACGCGCAGATCCGGGACATCCTGCACCGGCAGATCCTGGAACGGCCGCTGCTCCCCGGCTCTCCCCTTCCCACGGAAGAGGAACTTCAAAAACAGTTTGGTGTCTCCCGCAGTGTCGTACGCCAAGCCTTGTCCGGGCTGTCCGACCTCGGACTGATCCGCCGCCAGCGCGGCCGCGGCAGTGTCGTGGCCGCCGCACCAGTCCTCCGCCGGCATATCCAGCGCGCCGGCGGGCTGGACGAACAGGCCGCCGCGCACGGCCAACACCTACGTACCCACGTCATCGCCGTTGAACACGCAGCCCCGCCGGAGCCCGCGGTAGAGGCGCTGAACACCACCAACACATGGAAAATCGAACGGATCCGCTATCTGGAGGAGGTCCCGGTAGCCTTCATGCGCACATGGGTGCCACGTGACCTCTTCCCTCACTTCACCAAGGAACTACTGGAGAACGCTTCACTACTCGGCCTCATGCGGGAGCACGGCTACCACCCCGCAGGCGGACCCAGACAAGTCCAAGCCGTGGCAGCAGATACTGACCTGGCTCACACACTCCACACCAACACCCGTGAACCCCTGCTCCTGCTGCAAGGGGTAACCCGTGACGCGCTCGGCCACGGCTTGGAGTGGTTCAACGTCTGGCACAGCCCCAACACCGTCTTCGACGTCGACGCACAAGTGACGTCGCAGCCAACGCCTATCGCCCAGGAACACGTGCGGCGGCTCCGGTCACTGGCACAACAAATCGAATCAGAACTGGCAGCCCTTGACCCAAGCACTGGCTGAACTGAATCACTCCGAAACCGTTCCTGCCGGAGCGGAGTTTAGGTTCTGTGACAGGGTGCACCGCACTTATTCAGAGGGCTTCGCGTCCGAGTAGGGGTACGCCGCAACCTGACGTCAGGCATGAACCTGCAGGGCTGTCCGAGTAGGGTTCGATCCCTTATCTTTTCTCACGGCGGCTCGAGAACCTCTTAGATCTCAACATGACAGGGCATTGTTTCCGGCGCCTGTGCGCGTGCTCACCCCAGGGATCGGCGGGCAGTCGGGTACCACGTCATAGATGAGCTGGTCCTCCGCGACCCGCACGCCACCGGTCAGCTGATGGGTCGTCATCCGGCCAGCCCGCATCAGGTGCACCGGTTTCACTCCGTCGAGCAGCAGGGCGTGGTCAGCGATCAACCGCCGGTGGCACCGCCACCAAACCGTTTCACTGCACATGATGACCGTGCGCCGTTCTGCTGCTTCCGCCAGCACCTCTGCCAGCGCAGCGGCAAAGCCAGCCGTGCGCATGTAGGCCGCGTAGGCACGAAAGGAACCATTACGCAGGGCGATGTCTGGCGAGTCCGCCGGTAGCTTACGGAAGCCGCCCAGCCGCTGCTCCCAGCGGTAGGCAATCCCGGCCGCCGGCAGCCATTCTTCCAACCGATCTTTGCCGAAGTGCGGATGCTTCCGGCTGCCCGGCCCGATCCGCACATCGACGACGGAAGCAACTTCCGCCGACTGCAGCAGGTCCAGGAAGTCCTTCTCGCTGGAGGCACCGTGACCCACGGTGATCAGGATCGTAGGTTCGGGCCTCATGGGTTCGAGCCTACTGCCGTCATAGCTCCAGCTCATGGCCAGTCGGGTTCGGCGTCTCACCGTTCGGTCATGCAGTCATCCAGCAGGCTGGCTATGAACAGACATGAAAGACCAGCCAGGCAGCAGTCTTCCGCTTCGGTTCACGGCAAATAGACACACCGTCATGCAGTCGAATCCCACGGCATCCATGAACAGCTATCAACGGAAAATCCCTCGATCCAAGGAAGAAGGACGGCGAGCATCACGGGGCCACAACGCAGGCCAACATTTGCCTCGCCGTCGGGCGCTATCGGACAGCCTGCGGGCGTCCGGGGACGCCGATTCCCTACCGGGGCGCAAGTCATGCCGCCCTCCCCCGCACCCACCATGAAGAAGTGAACAGCCAACGATGCGCCAAAGAAACTCGCACCAAATTTTTGCCAGGTCATGTTCGCCGAGCCAAGAACGCCCATGAACTGGTATCGAACAACAACCCGTCCACCCAGGAAGGCAAGGATGCAACCGGCCACAGCAGCGGCCAGCAATGAAAAAGGCCCCCGAAGGGGCCCATAAGTGAACACTTTGTGCACACTCAGAGGCTAAAAAGCCCCTGAACAGGGAAAACACTGTGCCCGAGGTGGGACTCGAACCAGATTCTAGCCCTTGCAAATGCGGGGAACTCCTGAAAACATCGCCAATCCGAGCCAGTTCGAGGGCAGTACGACCGGGACCGACCCGAAAAGTGTTGACATTGTCAACACTTCCTTTTATTGGACTTCAGGCCCTTGCACACGATAGCCGCGCTCCCCCACTGAGGAGCGCGGCAAGGTTTGAATTCGTGGCTTTGTGCGCGATGTGATTCTGCAGAGCTTCCGAGCTCAAGGGCCGGTGCGGGGGCGCTTCCAATTACTGCCACTATCGAAGCCGGGCGGACGGGGCTGCCACAAGCCGAGTGTCGATGAGCGTCAGCGTAGGTGCGTTCCTCATCGTCATCGAAGGGACGCTTTCCCCGGCCTCGGCGCTTTCGCCTTAGGATCAAGTACCTATGACGATCTCGGGGGCTATCTTTTGGGCAACGGGAGTCCAGAGATCGATTTCAACATTTGGTGATTCGACACTCACCACGAGAGAGTACCGAACTCCCCGTTCACTCTGGTCGAACGCTCCCCTGTCCTTCCACCATCCGGCGACAGGGTAAACGGCGATCGCCTCCTTGTTGGCGAGCTCGACTGCTGGGCCCATCCAGATGTCCGTATGCAAGGACCCTGGCGCCTGTTGTTGATTAGTTCCAAACAGCCAACGTTGCTCCGAGGCACTACTGACCTGGAGTCTTGTTTCACCTTCGGTGCGGGCCCGGGTGTTGATGCGTTTTCGAAAGTCTTGGATGCTCTCAGTGGGCCGCCGAACTGCGAATCGGAGCCCATGGGATGGGTAAAGATAGCGTCCTGACCACCCTCTGCTTGACGGATTCGGCTCGATGAAATAGGAAAGGGTGACCCGCAGCTTCACTTCTACTTCTCCAAGGCCCTCCAGCTCGGCTTTGGGCCATGGAAGAGCATGAAGATTCATCTCCCTAGCTTTTCCGGTATTGGAGGACCCCTCACGTTCATAAGGTCGGATTTGAGCCTCAGCGATCAGGGTGAGAGCGTCGGCAGCGCTGCGCAAAGCTCTCTCGCCGCTCGGAACGCCCATGCCATATCGGCGCAGCCGGCTTACTTTTTCTGTTTTTGTCCGAGAGTCATTCAACTCAGACAGCATCGCAGGAGTCCACTCAGCTGAATGAACAACTAGGGCCCGTACGGTCTCCGGCCTAAGGTCTGGATAGGCCGCCATTACATCAGCTGCGATTGCGGCCACTTGGGCAGTCGCTGCGGAGGTGTCCCGGGTCGTCGTAAAGGCTCCTTGTCCCAGCCTCTGAAGTCGAGTGGTCAAGACTGCGAGACTTTCCGGGGTGTCAG
Organism: Arthrobacter sp. Soil_N43; assembly: GCF_057655195.1. Lineage (NCBI taxonomy): Bacteria > Bacillati > Actinomycetota > Actinomycetes > Micrococcales > Micrococcaceae > Arthrobacter > Arthrobacter sp. Soil_N43. The sequence continues at coordinate 55,978 of NZ_JBDGML010000113.1, read as the reverse complement.
CACCTGTACGGTCGGACGAAACCGCTACATTTCCACCTTCCGCAACAACGTCAGGCTTAAATGGCCACTTCTTTCGATCAAAGGTTACAGAGGTCCGGCTAACAGGTGAGAGCTGTCCTCGCGGAGAAAGCGGAACATAGCCCTCGAAAATGGGAAGAGCCCCCGACATATCATCCTTATCGGTGAAAGCCCCGACCGTCAGGCCGTTCCACGCCTGCGCAGGATCTTCGATCGGTTCCAGATCGCTGCGCTCCAACGGGTCGTCCGCGGGTGAAATGTCTCGGATGTTTCCTGCCGAGATCACAAATAGTCGCGGCCTGGCCGGTTGATCTCTATCGAGATACGTGAAATTAGGGTCGCTGTCATCGATGCTTCGCCCGTAGGAGAGTGCATCGATAGTCGCAGACCATGAAGTTGGCTTTCCATTATCCCGTTCTTGAGGCCCCAAGCCGTCCCCGGCGTGAGGTCTTGGGACTGTGACGGCAAGCATGAACACTCGCGGACGGTCAGCGTTCTGAATTTCCGGGCGATCGACGGAACGGGCGGTGATGGCCGCATAAAGGTCGCGCTCATTCGATCCGGAGTCGGGTAGGAACTTTACCGCTTCAAGTCGGTGAAGTAGGCGCACATCCCTGCCGGTGGAAAGGGCCTCCTGAAGGTCACCATAGAGTGCAAGACCCGCCATTTCAGTTCCGTGACCGAAGACGGGACGACGTTGCCACATCGCGTCAGCAACATGCGAGTCCTCATCACTCAGAGAATCTGCGAGGAGGGGATGTCCAGCTTGGACCCCGGTGTCGATTACACATACTGCAGGAGCATCGTCACCCGCAGTCTCTAACCGGTCTAAGAGATCTTGCACCCAGCTGGCTTGCTCCGAGGCAGGCATCTGCGTCAGAACCGTCGCAACGTCGTGCGGGCGTCGTAGCTCAGCGATATCGTCTATGGAGGTGAACATGTCCGCCAGTTCTTCAACGGTCGCCTGAAGCAATATCACCGTCCTGTCTCCGAAACCGATGTAATGAGCGCTCGTGGAATGACCGTGTTCTCTGGCGTAGGACTTGAAGCGTTCGAGTGCACGGCCATCCCGTTTCCGAAGCCAGACTTCCCACCAGTATCGGAGTCCGTCATTCTCAGGGAAGAGCTTCTTGGGCTCCGTCCACAGTTCCAAGATTGTCGCGCGCCTGATCGACTGGATGCCCTCCACCAGCGCAGCATTACGCACGCGGGCCAACCCTGACGTTTCTACATACTTCGCCAGCCGGTCGAGAAAGTAGCCCTTCTTACCCTCGGGCACATAGACCGTAGCCAACTGGACGATGCCAAAAACCGTCGTCTCTTCGGAAACGGCTACAAGTTCGGGCTGTTCGCCACGCCCTTGAGGGTCGAGACTCTGCAGGGCAAGCTCAAGGCCTGGAAACGAAACAAACGTGATATAGGTGCCGGCAGGTTCCGTATCCGCATCTGCCTCTTGAGGGGCGAGTGCTGCTGCCAACTCGCGCTGGAGTCGACGCCCGTGATTGTAACGCTCTAGTTGAAACGGCTCCGCATCCCGGCCGCCACCATTGCCTGTCAGGGTGAACGGCTCGCTAACTGGGGACGTGGGCACGAAGAGATGAGACCGATCACGATTCGCCATAGAGATGCTACGAACTCATGCCCGGCAGTTGTTTCGGAGAGCGCTCCAAAAGGGCTGTGACTAGGTCCTCCGTCAGAATTTGCGTACGGCCGGAAAGTACTGTTCGCTTCGCGGCATGAGCAGCTGCGGTGGCGATCTCAGCTTGGTTCAGCCCGACTGCAGCATCAAGAATTCGGTTCCAACCGAGATTGCCTATTTTAAAATTGGCCAAACGATTCTTGATGACTTCTTGGGCAACCACACCGTCAGGCAGCGGAAAATTGATAATCGTGTCAAATCGACGGAACAGGGCAGCATCAAGAAGCTGTGGGTGGTTCGTTGCCGCCACAATCAGGCTCTCAGAGGTATCTTGCTCTAGAAACTGAAGGAACGAGTTCAGGACTCTCCTGATCTCACCTACATCATTAGCTGCCGCACGGTCACCCGCTAGCGCATCGATCTCGTCGAAAAGATAAACCCCGCGCGACTCCGCAAGAGAATCGAATACTAGCCGCAACTTTGCCGCCGTTTCTCCCATGAATTTAGTGATGACCGAATCGAGTCGAATGGAAAAAAGTGGAAGCCCGAGTTCTCCCGCGATTAACTGCGCGGTTGATGTCTTTCCCGTGCCAGGCGGTCCAACAAGAAGCACTCTTCTCACGGGCACTAGCCCATGGCGCACAAGCTTGTCGCGCTGGCGCTGCTCCAAGAGCAGGTGCTCAAGCCGCTCCCGTACATCAGGCGTGAGAGAAAGATCGCCCAGGCGAACGTCCGGATAGGACACCGAAAGCAGGGACGCAAGCTCTCCGCGGGGTTGGTTGACTGGGACAACGGCAGCGATTCGGGAGGAGGCGTCCGCACGCTTGCGTAGCTCGTCGACCAAATCGCGGAGTTCGCGTGCAAACTTGTCTTGCCCTGCCCGAGCGGCCTTCGCCGCAACTTGCATCGCCACAGAATAGAATTGTGGATCGTCGCCGTCGGCATGACTCTTGATGAGTGCCTTTAGCTGGTCATTCGTTGCCACAGACTCAGCCTCCTATCAGCACTCAAAGTCGCCTCGTCAGGTTGGCCAGGCTACAAGCATTCTATTCTCTCCCTGGCTCTCCTTAGAGCGTAGGCTTGTCGGATGGGGCAGGATGCCTCATACATGGTCCCCAGATTCCATGGCAGAAGCTTCCACACGGACGGTGTCTTCCCGCCCTAACATGCCCGCAAGAAGCAGGGTAAGGACACCGAGTAGGTACAAGACGGACGCCAGCACGACGACCCCAAGGAAGTCGTTTTCGAACCCGAAAACAACAGTGATCAAGCATATGGCCAGTGACAAGATATTGAGTACAACTGCCGTCTCTCGCCATCCTGTAAGTCTTCGCCTCCACTTCCGCCGGGGAATCTTGACGGGAGACAGTCTTTCCTCGAGAGCCAAGATAACCAACAGCGCCGGAATGACCTGCGCAAACAATCCTGCAGCAGAGGTATCGAACGTCATGGACGGAGCCTAGCCGAAGCCAAGCGTCGAAATGTGCAGAGAGCCGCCGACGCAACGTGTCGGCTGCCGGAAACAACGGTGTCTCGTTCTAGTTAGTCACTAGCGGAAGCCTAGCGCCTCACTATTCCATCATTGGAACTCTGGAGCTGTCACCTCCCACGCGACGCTCACGAGGAAATGGCAAGCCAAGGCCCACCAGGACGAAAAGCACTGGTTAGTTGCTGGTATTAGACGCCAAGCCGTCATAACGGCTCACTTTTCGACCGTCACAGACATCGGAGCCGTACTTGCCTCGCATCACCTACGACGGTGCATCGTCGGGTCGCCAGAGTCAAAGGCGGCGACCGAACCTCGCGGGCTTCGCCACGAAGCCTGTCTTGGGGCCACCTGTTACAACGCCGGTGGCTTCACAGTTTCAACCAACTTTGAGTTCGGGCAGACCGATGGCATGCTGACGGAATGATTGAATCTTCCATCATTGAAGGCGTCGAGAACAAAGACCTGATCACCGCTGGTGCAGGCCTGATCGGCGTAGTGATCGGTGGTCTAGTAACGGCAGCAGGGCAGCATGCTACTCGGAGGCACGAATTCAGGCAGCGGATTCTCGAACAGGTCACGGAGTTATGCTCCGCCGCGCACGAATTTCAGACGAATGCGAACTCTCAACTCACACTTCTTGGCACCGCTCCTAAAGAAGTCATCGACGAACACTCGCGTCGCGTCAATGAGTCTTTGGTAGCAGTAACCAAGTGCGGTAACACTCTAAGCGTCCTTGCTGGTGGACCCATACAGCGGGCGAGCGTGCAGGTCGTGAACCGCGTTGTGGAAGCCCAGGACTACCTCCACCCGGCCCTGGGTGATGGAAGGGCAGAGGTCTTCGTAAATAAAGAGCAGTATCTCAACAACGTCAACTCCGCGCGCAACACTCTCATCAAGCTGGCGCGTAGGCGTCGATTTATGTCCTAGCCGGCGTCTCCAAGATCGGCGTTGAATGAAGCGTCTGAGCCGGCCCGAAATGAAACAAAGCCGTACACTTCGGACTGAGGCATGGTCGCTGACACATCATGAACATCCGCTGAGCCGTACTGAGGGGAAGGTCCGTTGCACTGGTCTGGCCATAGTTTCCTAGGGGCCAAATATGCCCGGCTCAAGCTTTGAACGCTCCGATTGCAGATGCCGCATATGGTCTGCAACATCACGCGCGTCAAAGTGCTCGCCGATCTGACCTATCAAGAATCCAACGCACTCGGTGATGCGGAGGCGCACCCGCCCCTCCAACGAGTCGGCCGGCACTCCGGAAGGATGGTTGAGACGAAGGACCGAGTACCGCAGTGCGCCAGCCCTCATAGCGTCCGCCCACTCCATCAATTCATCAATCAATGGCGCTGCATCTCCTGCGTCGAGCTTCCACTGCATGAGACTTTTTAGAATCCTGGCGTGAGCCCTTTTCGCCGCGGACTGATCTGTATCTGCTGACTCGTTTAGCTCGAAAAAGCCCTCCAAGACTTCAGCAGCTGCCTGAACGCGCCGGTTCTTAGCCTGCTCCAGAGTCTGCGCGGTTATCTGCTCGTTGGTTGCAATCCTTTGGGCGTTGATCTGCCGAGCGGTTGCCCTCCGCTGTGCAACAACTGTGACGATGATGACGACAAATGCTACAGCCGAGGAGATAAGAGCTCCCCAGAGGCCGCTGAGTAGGTTCTCGGTTCCACCTGTGGAGACAGTTGTCTTCGCGGCGTTGTCGATGTTGACGAAGCTGCTGGCTGAGAGAACACCACCGCTGGTGATGGACATCCAGCCCGCAAATGCCCATCGCCCAGGACCATTGTTCCCGCTGCTGGCGGAGTCTCCCACACTGTCCATCGGCGGGTAGAGATTCAGGCAAGCGTGGATGGCTCCCCCCAGCGCCACCATCAGCGCCCCGGCCAAAGCTGGACCTTGACGAAGGAACGCAGCTAGACCGAAAGCCAGCGTCGAAGTGACAACCGTCACCACCAAGCCAATAAGAAGGTGGAATTCGCCTCTATGAACTTCATCTTCGGCAATAATTAGGTCGCCCTCGGACTCCAGCTTTGAACAGTTTTCACACACCGCAGGATTTTATAGCTAAATAGGGGTTTCTTTGTAATTATCAGCTGGTCCGACGTGAAAATGCCCAGCGAAACGGCCCGCAAGATACATGGCATTTCGGTATGGAGAAGGCCGCCGAATAACCGGAACTTTCCCACCAGTCCGTCAGGGGGCCGATAGGGTGCTGTGGCTGATGACAAGCGCCTACCCTGAGGTGTTGCACGCGAGAGTCGTCGCGGGCGCTGGGGAGGTAGGTTCCTGTACGACTTGGCCTCCCATAGGCGTCTCTGGTGAGCGCAGATCTAATTCAAGAGATCGAAGTATGCAGGCCCCATGTTCCAATCGATACGGTGCAGCGGCGTGCCGGCCGTAGGATTCAACGCGCTGTACATCATCCCACTCCCCGCATAGATGCCCACATGACCCCAGTTGAATGGACCCTGCGGATTCTGCACCACTAGGTCGCGAATCTGCGGGTCGTCCGCCATTCGTCCCACCCGCTCCGCACGTGGAAGTTCGATTCCAACCTGTTGATAGATCCATTGAACAAAACCAGAGCAGTCCCTCGCCTTGAAAGCAGTGCCACCCCAGACATAGGCGCCTCCCACTCCCCTCTTGGTAAGCGGACAAAAGTCCTGCCGGATCTGACTCAAGCCCTCAGCTGGTACGACGTCGGGGCTGGCCCCGGCATGGTCCTGACATGCAGGAGCTGGTGCGTTCCTATCTAAGACATCCACGATTGCGGACGCTTGCGGTTCGATCGGGCGTACAGCTCAGGAAGCGTTGACACCTGCACCCCTTGGGCAGCCTGCCCTTTGCTCATTGAAGTCCAATCAGGGATTTCGAGGAGCCCGCGCGGACTTCCATGGTTAGGTCCCGAAGGCCCTCCAAAAAGGCCCGCGCGTTGCAGGCGATGTCCATCAGCTTCTGGACGCTCCCCCATCCCCCGGCAGGACGTTGCTGGGCTGAACCCAGGAGTCAAGGTTCCTCTATCCGCACGCCGTCGTGCGGATAGAGGAAAGACTCCGGTACGTCCTGTTGGCCGGTCCGGAGACTTGATTCCTCTAGCGACATCATGATGGCAATCACCAACGCCCGCGAGGCCAGCCGAGACCTCTGCCAACCGAAACGTACCCCTAGGCAAAGTTCATCTGTGCCGCTGAGGGCACGATGGGCCACACGATGGAAGCCGGCTCTGAATGCCTTCGCCACCCGTCATGGTCTGCTGTAGCAAAGGCCCAGCAGAGCTCACCGAAATGGCCCTGGAAGCTTCACATTTACACTGAATGGCATGATCAGACTGCTTCCCGGCGCTTCCCCGGACAACACGCTCAAGATGCTTACTGCCGCCGCGAACGACCTTGCCAACGTTTCCAGCGCCGGTTACGCCAGCGATCGGTACAACAGCTATCTCGAGTGGGCGACCCGGCATGGCAATCTGCTCGCCCATTATCTGTATCCCGATGAAGTGGGCCGGCTCGTGACCACAAAGCGCTACTGGTCACTACTCGCGCTTGATATTGTTACCGTCCAGCCCGGCACTCTGGCCGCGCTTGTTGGCGGGGAAGTGCAGCAGCGCAGCCTCAGTCTTGAGGAGGCCAAACGGAGAATTGAAGAGGATCTGAACCAGTGGGACGGCGGCAAGGCCGTGGCCGTTGTGCTCGACACCGGCGCTTGGTTGAAGTACTTCGACGACCCCCTGAGACATGACGAATGGCGTGAGCTGCTTGCCGAGCGTCCAGATGTCCCCTTGGTGCTCACCGTCCCGATGAAGGTCGTTGATGAGCTCGACGGCAGTAAGCGAAATCGCGCCGATGCCCCAAAGGGAGGCAAGTCGATCCGCTTCCGGGCGGGATTAGCCCTGAAATACCTCGAGGCCCACGCTGTCGTGCCAGGCGAACGAACGAAGCTCCACGAAGAAAGTATGGCAAGCCCGTCTCCGGCGTCGACGGTCTACCTAGCGGTCCTCGAACAGCCTCTTGACCAGTCACCTCTTCCCGACGCCGATCTGGAGATCATCGAGCGGGCAGGATCGATCATGTCGTATGCCAACCGGGTTCGAATGATTACCACTGACTACGGCATGGTCTACCGAGCAAAACAGGCCGGCATAGACGCCATCCGGGTCAAGGGCTACGAGGAGGAAATGGCTGATCAGCCCTCCGACCGTGACCGCGCAACATCCGGAAGGTAGGTAACGGGAAGCGGATTCGACTCAAATGCTTCGCCTGATCCCAGCCCAATGGAGCGATTGGTTGGTGGCGTAAAGCTTCAACGCGCCTGGGTTTCGCACTGTGATTATGGGTGCCGATTCGCCCACCTTCTTGTACGTGTCGAGGAGGAGAAAATCTTTGGCGATTTCGACGGGAAACGACCAGGCACTTGCCGGCCGTCGACAGCACGCTCGCCTGAAACAAACATCAAGTAGGGACCTCACGTCGCAAGCGTGCCGAAGCTGGCCGGGTCGTTGGTGCGCAGAAGGTCGAGATGGAACACGATACCGTTCATACACGGGGTGTTCGCGAGCGACACGCAACCTCACTGTCGTGGGCCAGTGGCTGACGCGCTGGCACGTTAAGCCAGGCCTGCTTACCGATGTGCTGGCCGGCGTTAAGTTCTTCGCCAAGCGGCTCCGTCGTAAACAGATTCATCAGTCCCCGGAGGGCCGACTTCACCGTTATGCCCGCCGTCTCTCTGGCACCGCCGGGACCCTGGGAAGGCCCAGCTGCGTATCCCCTAAAGGACCGCAACTCAACGTTAGTGTTGACACTGTCAACACCCTCCTTATCAGGACAAACCGCGCGGCCACAGCTCGCCTCAACCTGCAAGGGAGCGTTACACGAGATTTGGAGACCCAAAACCACAAGGTCATGTAGTACTCATAAATCCGAACCATGAACTGGTGTTGGACACCCACGCCCAACCCGACAGAACCGGAACGAGGAACCGCATAAAGCAAGCGCAGAGCAGGCGGAGGGCCCACCAGCCAGGGCCTTGGACCCGCCACCCATACACCTGAATAGGCCACCGCGGCGGCCAAGCCACAGCCCGCGAACCAACCCGTCAGATAACGCGAAAACAAGCTTTGTCAACACATCAAAGCAAAATCGCCTCTGACGAGGGAATATGTCGTGCCCGAGGTGGGACTCGAACCGCATTCCAGCCCTTGAAAACACTAGGAACACCAGAAAACATAGGCATTCCGAGCCAATCCGACCGATGTATAACCCAGTCCGAAGCCAAAAGTGTGGACATTGTCCACACTTCCTTTTTGCATATTCCGGCTCCAGACAACGGGCGTCAGGAGGGGCTTTTCTCTTGTGATAGTTATCGATGCTCCGCCCGGAACTCGGAACTGACAACTGTCGGTTGGAGACCGCGACACGTGGACACGGAGATTGCCAGATCTGAAGTGTGGCTGCCCCCTCTGGGGGGTCTCGCCGCGGGCGAGGCCGGCCTTCGACAGTAACAACCCAGACGTCCCCGGTTAGCGAGTTGCCGCGTGCCCGCGTGCCCCGAACCCAGAGCATGGTGCCGGAACCAGTCGTCATTTCAACATGGCAGAGAAGCAACTGGACGAGTTGGGCACCCGGCGGGGTCGGCCCGGGCTGATCTCATAGTCCCGCATGGTGACGCCAAGCAGGACCAAAGCTCCAGCCAGCACATCCACAAGGTCTGGTTGAACCTACAGGGACGCCAATGACGTGAGAGTTGTGGCGAGAGCGTCTGCCAGCTCCTTGCCTTTCGTCACGAAATGCTGGGAAAAGTAGTTGCTGTGCTCCTCGTGCTCGTGGAAATGGTGAGGAGTTAGGACGCCGGAGAATACTGGTACGTCCGTTTCCAACTGCACTCTCATAAGGGCGTCCACGACGCTTTGTGCGACAAATTCGTGGCGATAAATACCTCCGTCAACCACCAGGGCGGAGGTGGCTACAGCGTCATAGCGGCCGGACGCTGCGAGCCGTCGGACGTGTAGCGGAATCTCGAAGGCTCCGGGCACTTGGTGGGCATCGACATTGGTGATGCCCAGTTCCTTGAGCCGCGCCTGGAAGCTGTCGACTGCACGATCAACGATGTCGGCGTGCCATCGGGCACTAACGATCGCTACTCGGAAAGAGGAAGGGTCGAGACGTGACAAGGTGAAGTCCTTTCTTTGGGAGGCCATTGGAGGATTCTTTCACGCTGATAGTGACCTTGGCGGGTATGTGTCCAAGGTGTGGGCAGGCGCATGCTCACCGGTGGTGGTTTTGTTCCCGTCTTTCATTTGGATACTGACGGCCGGTTGCCGTGCCACCACGGGCCGCAGTTTTCGGCGTCGGTCGTTCCCATGTGGGAGTTACCCGATGACTTCGCCGGTTGCTTCGTAGGTCGCGATCTTGCCGATCCGGCGGATGTGGCGTTCGTCCTTGCTGAAGGGTTCCTGCAGGAAGGCATCGATCAGGGCTGTTGCTTCTTCCATGCTGTGTTGGCGTCCGCCGATGGCAACGACATTGGCGTCGTTGTGCTGCCGGGCCAGTGTGGCGGTGGAGTGGTTCCACGCCAGGGCGGCGCGAACGCCCCTGACCTTGTTGGCGGCGATCTGCTCGCCATTTCCGGACCCGCCCAGGACGATGCCCAGTGCGTGGATCCCTGCCTCCCGATCCTCAACTACCGCTAAGGCCGCGTTGATGCAGAACGACGGGTAGTCGTCCAGGGCGTCGTATTCCTTCGGGCCATGATCCGTCACGTAATAGCCCTTCTCCGACAGGTACCTGACCAGGTGGGCGCTCAACTCCATGCCGGCATGGTCGGTGGCGATATGGACGCGGGGAAATGCAGGAGATTGGGTGACTGTAGCTTCCTTTTCTTGTCATATAGAGCCGGGGTTTAGCGGATAGATGCTCCCCTGGGGCACGAGATGGGCCCCCGTCAACCCCTTCCGCGAACGAGTTCATTGACAGGCGGTTGTGGCTTGCGTAACATTATTGCACATACAGTCACTACTGAATGGATATGCAAAATGTTAACTGCAGATGCTTCCCAGGCCGCATCCTGGCGATCCCTCCGCCAGGAGGTGTTGGCCGGTGACGCCGACTTCCGCTCCGAGAAGTTGCACGAGCGTGCCCAAGCCACCCGCCGCTCGATCTTGAAAATGATCTCCGACTCCGGTCAGGGACACATCGGCGGAGACTTCTCCGTCACCGACATCCTGACGGTCCTTTTTGACGCCGTCATGAACGTCGATCCCGAGGATCACCGCAAGGAAGACCGCGACCACTTCATCCTCAGCAAGGGCCACTGTGCAGCTGCGCTGTACTCGACCCTTGCCCACAGCGGGTTCTTTCCCGTGGCAGAGCTGGACACCTTCATGGCGCCGCTGTCGGCGTTGAACGGGCACCCGAACAGGGTGAAGGTCCCCGGTGTCGAAACGAACACCGGCCCGCTGGGCCATGGACTCCCGGTGGCCGTCGGCACCGCAATCGGCGCCAAGCTGCTGGGTACCGGCACCCGCGTCTTCGTGGTCACGGGCGACGGTGAAATGCAGGAAGGCAGCAACTGGGAAGCGCTGATGTCGGCCTCCCATCAGAAGCTGGACAACCTGACCCTCGTCGTTGACCGCAACCGCCTCCAGCAGGGCGCGCGGACGGAAGAAACAAACGGGCTGGACCCGCTCGATGCCCGGCTTGCCGCCTTCGGCATGGAAGTACGGGTCGTCGACGGCCACAACTACAACGAACTCATCGAGGCACTGCGCCCGTCCACCACAGGCTCCCCCGTCGCCATCATCGCCAACACCATCAAGGGCAAAGGCGTCTCCTTCATCGAAGACCGCGTCGAGTGGCATCACAAAGTACCGTCCAAAGAACAAACCCTTCAGGCTTTCCAGGAGCTGTCATGACGACAACCACCGTGCAAACCGACGCACCCACGTTCGATAACCGCCAGGACTTCGCGGACGAACTCATCAATCTGGCCCGCACCAACGACCGAGTGGTCGCCGTGTGCAACGACTCTGTGGGCTCCAGCAACCTGACGAAGTTCCGTGAGGAGTTCCCGGACCGGCTGATCAACGTCGGCATCGCCGAGCAGAACATGGTGGGCGTCGGCGCGGGTCTGGCCAACGCCGGTTTCATTCCCTTCGTGTGCGCAGCTGGGCCCTTCCTGACAGGTCGTTCCCTGGAACAGATCAAGGCAGACGTGGCCTACAGCCAGCACAAGGTCATCCTGTGCGGCATGAGCCCTGGGATGGCCTACGGCGAACTCGGCCCGACCCATCACTCCGTCGAGGACTTCTCCTGGTTGCGGGCACTACCGGGCCTGGACATCGTCGTTCCCGCTGACGGTCCGCAGACCCGCTCCGCGCTCCGCAACGCCGTCGCCGATCCGCGGCCGACGTACATCCGGGTTGGCCGGTTCAAAGTTCCGCAGGTGTCCAGAGACAACTCGACGCTGGAACGCGGCAAGTTTGTCCTGGCCCATGAGGGAAGCGACGTGACCATCATCGCCACCGGCACCGAGGTGTCCCGTGCGCTGTGGGCCGCCGCATCACTGGCCTCCGAAGGTGTCTCGGCGCGCGTCCTGAACGCCGCCTACCTGAGCCCGTTGGACGAGGATGCGATTAAAGACGCGGCCCGCCAGACCGGTGGAATCATCACCGCAGAGGAAGCCAACGTTGCCGGCGGTCTTGGAGCGGCAGTAGCCAGCGTCGTAGGCCAGCTGGAAGACGGTGCCCGCGTACCCATGCGCATCCTCGGCCTGAAAGACCACTTTTCTCCCACCGGCAGCACGGCCTTCCTCCTGGACCACTTTGGCCTTACAGCCGACCACATCGCTGCCGCGGCTCGTGAGGTTCTGAACCGTGACTAACCTGGCCCCTGCCCCTGCCGGATCCGCCGTCGTCGTTGCGGTGGATCAAGGCACGAGCGCCACGAAGGCCCTGGTCATGGATGGCTCGGGAGGAATCATCGCCCGGGCGCAGGTCAGTCTCACGCAGCAGCATCCCCAGCCCGGGTGGGTCGAACAGGACCCGCTCGTCATACGCGACAGCGCAGTTCAGGCGGTCACTGACAGCCTGAAGGGACTGGACACCATGGTTCTGGGCCTGGGTGTGAGCACCCAGCGCGAGTCAGCAATGATCTGGGACCGTGAAACGGGCCAGCCCCTGGGACCCGTTCTGGGTTGGCAGGACCGCCGGACGGCCGAACAGGCAAAAAACCTCATCGGCGACGGCGCAGGCGACCTGGTTCGCCGCTCCACCGGCCTGCCGATCGACCCGATGTTCTCGGCACTGAAAATCCAGTGGCTGCTCGATGAGGCTGACCCGGGCCGTCGTCTCAGCAAGGCGGGTAAGATCGCGGCCGGAACCGTCGATTCATGGCTGTTGAGCTGCCTGACCGGTGAACACAGGATCGAGGCGGGCAACGCAAGCCGCACCCAGCTCCTGAACCTGGATGCAGTCGATTGGGATCAGCAACTGCTGGAACTCTTCAACGTGCCCCGCCAGGTCCTCCCGGAGGTCGTGGCGTCCAACGCGGCGAGCTCCCCACTGTTGGGCGGACTGGCCGGCGGCTCCCGGGTGCACGCGGTCATGGGCGATTCACACTCGGCGCTGTATGCACACGGTGTCCGGGGCCCTGGAACGGTCAAGGCAACCTACGGCACGGGCAGCTCGATCATGGGCCTGCTCCAGGACGAAGCTCATCCCGCCGATATGGGCGGGCTGGTGAGGACGCTGGCCTGGCATGACGGCGCACCCCGGTATGCCTTCGAAGGGAACATTCTTGCCACCGGCGCGACCGCGGTTTGGCTGTCTCAAGTGCTTGATTGTGACGTTGCCCATTTGGACTCGCTGGCCCGGACGGTCGAGGACAGCGGCGGGGTCAACCTTGTCCCGGCGTTCGCCGGACTCGGTGCTCCTTGGTGGGACGAACGGGCAGAAGCCACGATCAGCGGATTCAACCTCGGCACGACCTCGGCCCACCTGGCCCGGGCAGCATTCGAATCCATTGCCCTGCAGATCGAAGATGTGCTGCGGGCGGCCGAGAATTCGGTCTCGCCGCGCATCAGTTCCGTTCTGGCCGACGGTGGACCGACTTCCAATGCCTGGCTGATGCAGCTGCAGTCGGACCTAAGCCAGCGCACCGTGCTGCGCAGCGCGATTCCGGATCTTTCAGCGCTGGGCGTCGCCCACATGGCCGCGATCGAGACCGGACTGCTCAGCCCGGAGGCAGTTGAAAATCTCCCGCGGAGCAGGACGGCGCTCGCGCCGGCCATGGCGGTCCACGACGCGGGCCGGAGGCGCTCAAGCTGGTCCCGGGCGGTGGCCAGAGCACGCTGGTCTCCGGAAGAAACCACCCGGGTCCCCAACTCACCCGGCACAATGCACGACGCATTGGCCCCGGCAGTAACGGAGTGACACCAATGAACACCATCGGATCTGAGATTTTTCAGGGCCACTTCAAGGGGCGCCGTGCCCTGGTGACCGGCGGAGCCAGCGGCATCGGCTACGGCATCGCCCAGGCCTTCGCCGAAGCCGGCGCATCGGTGCTCCTTGTTGACCGCAGCCCCCAGGTCAGCGAGTCCGCTGAGAAGCTTAGGGCAGCAGGTTTTGACGTTGAGCACGCGATAGCCGATGTCACCGACGAGGACCAGGTCAAAGCGGCGTTTGCCAAGACGGTGGAGCTTTGGGGTGGGCTCGACATCCTGGTGAACAACGCCGGGATCATCACCATCTCGAATCTCGAAGACCTTAGCCTGGACGAATTCAACAAAGTCCTGGCCGTCAACACCACGGCCGTGTTCCTGTGCTGCCGGGAAGCCGCTCCCCTGCTGAAAGCCAGCAAACACGGGGTCATGCTCAACGCATCCAGCGGGCAGGGCCGGCAGGGGTTTATCTTCACGCCCCACTACGCGGCCAGCAAGTTCGGCGTCATCGGTCTTACTCAGTCCCTGGCCAAGGAACTCGCCCCATCCGGGGTCCGGGTCAACAGCTACTGCCCCGGCATCGTCAAGACCGAGATGTGGGAATACAACGACCGCGAATGGGGCAGCCGGCTGGGTGACTACAAGCCCGGCGAGCTGATCCAGGAGTGGATCGACGGCATACCGCTCAAGCGCCCCGCCGAAGCAAGCGACGTGGCGAACCTGCTGCTGTTCCTCGCATCGGACGCGGGCAGCTACATCACCGGACAGGCCATCAATATTGATGGCGGAATGTTCATGAACTAGGGCCAACCTCTACTGCCAACGGAGTCAATCATGAGTCAACAACTAGCCCACCGGCCCGGTGGAGCACCACAGGAAAACGGCGCAAAGGCGCCAATGTTTTCACAACTCAGTGCACGCCTGTTTTCGGGTAGCGGCGGGGCCCTGCTGGGCCTGATCGCCCTGTTCACCGTCCTGAGCTTCGCCTCGCCCTTCTTCCTAACCGGCCGCAACCTCATCAACATCCTGGACCAGGTGACCGTTCTTGGCATCCTGTCCGTCGGAGCAACAGCGGTAATCATCACCGGCGGCATCGACCTGTCAGTGGGTGCCGTCCTCGGACTTTCCACGATGGTCCTGGGCTGGCTCTCCCACCAGGGCGGCTGGCCAATGTGGGCCGCCATGCTGGCAGCCATAGCCGTGGGCGCACTCGCCGGTTCGCTTAACGGCCTGGGCATTACGTACGCCAACCTGCCACCGTTCATCGCCACTTTGGCCATGCTCTCCATAGCCCGCGGCCTGGCGAACCTGATTACCGACGGCCAGCAGATCGTGGGCTACCCGGAGTGGTTCTTCAACCTTTCCTCCGAACGGTACCTCGGGTTCTTCTCCATCACGCTGCTGGTCGTAGTGGCGTTGTATCTGGCCGCCTGGGCGTGGCTGAAGTACCGGGCCTCCGGGCGCTCCATTTACGCCATTGGCGGCGGCGCAGAAGTGGCCCGCCTGGCCGGCATTCACGTCAAGAAGGTCACCATCTGGGTTTACGTCGCGGCAGGCGCCCTGGCCGGCCTTGGCGGAATCGCGTTGGCCAGCCGTCTGGATTCCTCCCAGCCCAGCGCCGGACTCGGATATGAGCTTGACGTCATCGCCGCCGTTGTCATCGGTGGCGCAAGCCTGAACGGCGGCGTCGGACGCATCGGCGGAACGATCATCGGTGTTCTGCTGATCGGCGTGCTGCGCAACGGCCTGAACCTCCTGGGCGTTTCACCGTTCATCCAGCAGATCGTTATCGGCCTCGTCATCGCCATCGCCGTGATGGCAGACGTGCTCCGGCGCAAGAAGGCCTAACCAGTCCCATCCCTCACCAGCATTACCAACCAAGCAGTACCCCCAGTCGGATTTATCAATGGAGATGAAAATGTTTCGAAAAATCGCAGTAGCCGCGGTCGCCGTGGCCACCACCTTTTCCCTGGCCGCCTGTGGCGGCGGAAACGCGGGCACGGGCGGAGGCGGCGGGGAGCAGCAGAAGACCATCGGCCTGGCGGTAGCCAACCAGCAGGCAGACTTCTTCAACCAAATCCGTCAGTCGGTCGAAGCGGCCGCCAAGGAACAAAACGTCAAGGTCGTCGTCGCCGACGCGAAGGGCGACTCCAACACCCAGGTCTCGCAGATCCAGGACTTCATCACCCAGCAGGTGGACGCGATCATCTACATCCCCGCCGGTGCGACCGCGGCAACTGTCCCGGTCCGGGCGGCCAAGTCAGCGAACATTCCCATCGTTGCTGTTGACCGGAACCCCGAAGGCGCACCCGGTGACACGTTCATCGCCACCGACAGCGTCGGGGCAGCCAAGTCCTTGGGCGAGTGGGTCGGTAAGCAGGTTGACGGCAAGGGACAGCTCGGCGTCATCCAGGGCCAGATCGGAACGACGCCTGAGGTCGCCCGTGACACCGGCTTCAAGGAGGCCATGAAGCAGTTCCCCGGCATCAAGGAAGTCGCCCGCCAGGCCTCACAGCAGTGGGCACAGGACGAGGGCTACCAGCTGGCCACCGACATGCTCCAGGCAAACCCGAGTATCAACATCTTCTTTGGCCGCGCCGACGCCTTGGCTCTCGGGGCTGCTCAGGCCGTCCGTAACGCCGGCGTCAAGGGTGTCACCATCGTCGGGTTCGACGGCGACAAAGCCGGCCTGGAAGCGGTAAAGAACGGCACTCTGGCCGCGACCATCACCCAGCCGACCCAGGGCATGGGCAAGCTCGCCCTCGAATCTGCGATCAAGCTGGCCAACGGTGAGAAGCTGCCGGCCGAGCAGCTCCAGGAAGGCGTTCTGACCACCAAGGAAAACGTCGAGCCCTTTATCGCCAACCACCCTTAACCCGTCCCACGGGTGGTGCCCCGCCGGGGCACCACCCGCCCAGGCCGTTTCTCTAGCCAATGGAGCCCCACATGCCTACTGCGGATAACCGCGGACTTCGCGTCCGCGGCGCCACGAAAGAATATCCCGGCACTATCGCTGTCCAGGACATCGACTTGGACATCAATCCCGGGGAAGTCGTTGCCCTGCTCGGAGAAAACGGGGCCGGTAAGTCCACCCTCTCCAGCATCATCGCCGGGGTCACCCAGCCGACCACCGGAACCATGACCTGGAACGGAGAACCTTACGCACCCACGTCCCCCGGTGACTCCATCGCCGCCGGGATCGGCCTGATCCATCAGGAAATGCGCCTGCTTCCGGACCTCACCGTCGCCGAGAACGTCATGATCGGACGCTGGCCCATGCGCAACGGCTTCCTCGACGCCCGCACCATGCGCGAGAAAGCCAAGAACCAGCTCAAGCGCCTGGGCTTCAACGGCAGCATGGACGCCAAAGTCCGGGACCTCAGCGTCGCCGGCCAACAACAGGTCGAAATCGCCAAGGCCTTGATGCTCGACGCCTCACTGCTCATCCTCGATGAGCCCACCGCCGCACTGGGCCAAGCCGAAACTGACGCCCTCTTCGAGTGCGTCAGGGCCCTGAAAGCCGAAGGCGTGTCGTTCATCTATGTCAGCCACCGCCTCGCCGAAATCGCCCTGATCGCCGACCGCATCGTCGTTCTCAGGGACGGCAAAAAGATCACGGAACACGCCTCCGGTGAGGTTTCCCCCCACCAGCTGGTCGAAGAAATGGTCGGACGCCCCGTCGAGCGGCTCTTCCCCGAAGTGCCCCCGCCCAGGGAGGAGATCGTGCTGGAAGTCATAGACCTGCACGACAAAGCCGGGGACTTCACTGATGTTTCCTTCACGGTCCGGGCCGGGGAGATCTTCGGCATCGCCGGCATCGTGGGAGCCGGGCGCACTGAGCTCGTCCGCGCGATAGCCGGCGCCGAGCACCGCCTCGGCACGGTCGTCGTCGACGGGAAAGACCTAAAGCCGGACGACCCCATGGCAGCCATCAAAGCCGGTGTCGTCCTGATTCCCGAGGACCGTAAACAGCAGGGGCTGGTTGTTAGCGACACGATTGAGAACAACATCGTCCTGCCCAACCTGGGCAAGGTTAGCTCATCAGGCTGGATAGCACCGTCCAAGGTGCGCAGCTTCGCCACAATCGTGGCGAAAGGCATCGGGATGAAGGGCAACGTGGCGCTGCCCGTGTCCTCCCTCTCCGGCGGCAACCAGCAAAAGATCGTGATCGGAAAATGGCTCCAACGCGATCCCCGCCTGATCATCCTCGATGAGCCCACCCGCGGCATCGACGTCGGTGCAAGGGCCTCCATCTATGAGGTCGTCGCTGAGCTGGCCCGCAGCGGAAACGCCGTCATCGTGGTCAGCTCCGACCTCGAGGAAGTCCTCGGCCTCGCTCACCGGGTCATGGTCCTCGCGCGCGGACGGAACCAGGGAATCCTCGACGCAGCCGAGGCCACGCCCTCAAAAGTCATGTCACTGGCCACACTCTAAGAGAAAGGAGGAACGTGAAATAATTGGACCCTTGCCTGACGACAACCGAAGGAACGCCGTGGCACCGAGAACGAGGACTTTCACGTCCCAACAACTTGGCCTGATGGTCAAGGCTGCGAGGATGTACCACGAGCAGAACCTGAGCCAGGCGTATATCGCGGAAAAGCTC
This sequence comes from Arthrobacter sp. Soil_N43, assembly GCF_057655195.1. Classification (NCBI taxonomy): domain Bacteria; kingdom Bacillati; phylum Actinomycetota; class Actinomycetes; order Micrococcales; family Micrococcaceae; genus Arthrobacter; species Arthrobacter sp. Soil_N43. The sequence goes on along the minus strand of NZ_JBDGML010000113.1, from coordinate 37,798 downwards.
AACGTCTCCCAGTCCAGGGTCTCCCGGTGGCTGACTGATGCTGTGCGAGAAGGCATCGTCCGGACCATTGTGGTGGCACCTGCCGGAACCGAATCGGACCTGGAGGACGCAGTGGCGGCCAAGTACGGCCTGCGGGCCGTGGTCATCGCAGACTTGCAGACCGACGATGAAGCAGCCATCATCCGAGGCATCGGCGCGGCAGCCGCGGGGTACCTCGAGGTGACGCTCACCGGAGGCAATAGGATCGGCCTGTCGTCTTGGTCCTCAACGCTTCTGGCCACGGTGGACGCCATGTCCCCGCGGAATGTCAAGACTGCGGAAAGCGTCGTCCAGGTTATCGGCGGAGTCGGGAATCCCGAAGTCCAGGTGCGCGCCACGCACCTGGCCGACCGGCTGGCAACGGTCACCAAGGGCACACCGCGCTACCTTCCCGCTCCCGGCATCGTGTCCAGTCGCGGCGGCCGTGACGCCCTGCTCGAGGACCCCTTCGTCGCTGACGTTGCCGCCGACTGGGACAGGCTGGACACCCTTCTGGTGGGCATCGGAAGCATCGAACCATCACCGCTGCTGCTCCAATCAGGCAATTCACTCAACGAATCCAACCTCAAAGCCCTCGCCGCGTCGGGAGCGGTAGGCGACATCTGCCTTCGGTTCTTCGACAAACACGGAAAACTCATCGAATCCGAACTGAATGACAGAGTCCTAGGCATCAGTCCTGAACAGATGCTCCGCGTCGACAGGCGAATCGGCATCGCCGGCGGCATCAGGAAGTACGCCGCGATACGGGCAGCCACCGAAGGCAAATGGATCAACGTACTCATCACGGACAAAAAGACCGCGCTGAAGCTGGAATCAGATAAGGCGCCATAAACCTCAAAGGACAGCAATTGAACCCGAAACTCAGCTTCGCCCTGGACGGACGAACAGCTCTCGTGACCGGAGGCGGCTCCGGTATCGGGCAGGCCATCGCTTTCGGCATCGCGCAGCAAAGCGGCGCCATCGGCATCGTTGACCTCCCCGGAGAAGGACCGGACGAAACCGTGCACCGCATCAAGGAAGCCGGAGGACGGGCCATCTTCGTCGCGGCAGACGTGACAAAAGCGGACGAACTTGAAGAAGCCGTCGCCAAGATCGAAGCCGACCTCGGTCCGCTCACCCTGGCCGTCAACTCGGCAGGGATAGCCAACGCCGCACCTGCCGAGGAAATGCCTTTGGCACAGTGGCAGAAGGTCTACGACATTGACGTCACCGGCGTCTTCCTCAGCTGCCAGGCCGAAGGCCGCGCCATGCTCCGGAACGGCGGTGGATCCATCGTGAACATCGCCTCCATGTCAGGGAGCATCGTGAACCGTGGCCTGCTGCAAGCACACTACAACAGCGCAAAAGCAGCGGTGATCCACCTGAGCAAATCCCTGGCAATGGAATGGGCCGATCGCGGCATTCGCGTCAACGCCCTCAGCCCGGGGTACACCATGACCAAGATGAACTCTCGCCCGGAGATGGTTCACCAGATGGGGATCTTCGCGGATGAGACGCCGATGAAGCGCATCGCCGACCCGTCAGAAATGGCCGGCCCAGCGGTGTTCCTTCTCTCGGACGCCGCATCGTTCTGCACCGGCATCGACCTCCTGGTCGACGGCGGCTTCTGCGCCCAATAGCCAGTGCTGCCGGAAGGCGGCCCTCGATTACTTCTCTAGGGCTGCCACCAGCTGGGCGATGCTGATAACGGGCAAGCCCTTTTTGCGCCCCAATTCCAGCAACCCTGGAAGCCGCATCATTTCACCGTCATCAGCCACCACCTCGGCGATCACCCCGACCGGGCTGAGGCCGGCAAGCTTCAGCAGGTCAACGGCGGCCTCGGTGTGGCCGGGACGCTCCCGCACTCCCCCATCCACTGCACGAAGGGGAAGCACATGTCCCGGACGGATCAGGTCACCCGGGCCGGAGGAAGGATCGGCCAGCACCCGCAGGGTCCGTGCCCTGTCGGTCGCGCTGATACCGGTCGTTGACTGTCCGGCCGCATCCACGGTGATCGTGTATGCAGTGCGGAGGGAGTCCTTGTTGTCCTCGGTCATCAGCGGCAGCTTCAGTGCATCGGCCAGTTCGTTCGTCATCGGCGCGCACACGAAGCCGCTGGAAACCCGGATGATCCAGGCCAGCCATTCGGGGGTGGCGTGCTCGGCGGCCATGATGATGTCGCCCTCGTTTTCGCGGTCCTCATCATCCACAGCGATGATCGGCTGCCCGGCTTTCAGGGCAGCAACTGCCACATCGATCTCAGCAAGTGCCATGTTTTTCCTGTCTGTTTCTTCAAAAACTACAGATTCATACTAGTGCAGCAGTGAATAGCCATTCGCTGTTGCATTACCCCGCGGAATATCCGGTCGGCCGGCTGATCCATCCTCCCAGAAGCCCGGAAGCTCAGCCTCATCCCGTCCCCTGCGTCCGAACGAGAGCACGATTCACATGTCAACAGAAAACCTTCCCGCATCCGGCGACAATGCGTCCCGCGCACTCTCCCCGGACTCCAGTTCTGACCGCGCCCCTACCACTCCCACCCAGCAGCTTTCCGACGCCGGTGTTTCCATCTGGCTCGATGACCTCTCCCGGGGCCGCCTGAAGACCGGCACCCTGCAGAAGCTGATCGAAGAGAAGAACGTCGTGGGCGTCACTACGAACCCGTCGATCTTCCACGCCGCCATCACCACCGGCCACGACTACGACGCCGTCATCGCCAGGGAAGCCGCGGCGGGCGCGTCCATCGAGGACACCATCCTCGAGATCACGACGACGGACGTCGCCGACGCCTGCGACCTGTTCGCACCGGTCGCCGCGGCAACCAACGGTGTTGACGGCCGCGTGTCCATCGAAGTCGACCCCCGCCTTGCCTGGGACACCGCCGGAACGATCGCCGAGGCCAAGCACCTCTACAAGAAGGTCAACAAGGACAACGTCCTCATCAAGATCCCTGCGACCCTCGAGGGCCTGGAGGCCATCACGGCCACTCTGGCCGAGGGCATCAGCGTCAACGTGACCCTGATCTTCTCCCTGGAGCGCTACCGCGCCGTCATCAAAGCCTTCCAGTCGGGCCTGGAGCAGGCCAAGGACAACGGGCACGACCTCTCCAAGATCCACTCGGTCGCTTCGTTCTTCGTCTCCCGCGCGGACAGCGAAATCGACAAGCGCCTCAACGCCATCGGCACCGAGGAAGCCAAGGCCCTCAAGGGCAAGGCCGGCCTGGCCAACGCCCGCTTGGCCTACCAGGTCTACGAAGAGCAGTTCTCCACCGAGCGCTGGGCCGTACTCGCCGAAGCCGGCGCCCTGCCGCAGCGCCCGCTGTGGGCCTCCACCGGTGTGAAGGACCCGGCCTACCCGGACACCCTCTACGTCACCGAACTCGTTGCCCCCGGCGTCGTGAACACCATGCCGGAAAAGACCCTGGACGCCACCTTCGACCACGGCGTGGTCACCGGCGACACCGTCACCGGCACTTACGCTGAGGCAAACGACACGCTCAACGCCCTGGAGGCCCTCGGCGTCTCCTACAACGACGTTGTGGCCCTGCTGGAATCCGAAGGCCTCGACAAGTTCGTTGCCAGCTGGAAGGAACTGCTGGCCGACGTTGAGGGCGCCCTGGCCAAAGCACGGACGTGCACGGCCTCCTCTGCACCGGGAGAAACGCCCAAATGACGCGCTCAACCAGGCAGAGGGAGAGCGGTGACACCAGCGTTCCGGCTCCCGAGGACTGGACCTCACTCCAGCCGGGCGACCTGGTGGAAGTCACCGAACCCAGCGGATACACCTACACGGCGAGGATCGAGACCAAAACCGAGAAATCGGACATCCTGTGGATCCGAAGCCATGGCATGGGCACCCGGCATTTGCTGCACAATCAGGACGGCACTCGGCTGCAAGCCAGGCAAACAATCGAACAGCCCCCGGAAGCAATAACCTGCCGACGACATGGCTCGCAGGGGCACGCATTTCGGCCAGCAACCCACGCGGCTGAAGCGAAAGAACATGCGCCATTCACAACAAGCAATACGGAGGAACACATGAGCACGCCCGCCAACAGCGCCTTTGACCGGACGCCCTTGATCGCCGGCAACTGGAAGATGAACATGGACCATATCCAGGGAACCAGTCTGCTGGAACATCTCGCTGAGACTCTGTCCGAGGCAAAGCACGACTATGGCCGTGTGGAAGTCGCTGTCTTCCCGCCCTTCACTACCCTTAGTGCGGTGCAGACCCTAATCCAGGATGACGGTTTGGACCTCGTCTCCGGCGGCCAGGACCTGTCCCAGTTCGACTCAGGCGCCTACACCGGCGACATCAGCGGCCAGTTCCTGGCCAAACTCGGCTGCAAATACGTTCTCGTAGGTCACAGCGAACGCCGCACCATCCACAGCGAAACCGACGAAACCCTCAACGCCAAGGTCAAGACCGCCTACCGCCACACACTCACCCCGGTACTCTGCGTAGGTGAAGGCCTGGACATCCGCCAGGCCCGCACTCACGTCCAGCACACCCTCAGCCAGCTGCGCGCCGGCGTCGAGGGACTCACACCCGGCGAGGCCGCAGGGCTCGTCGTTGCGTACGAGCCCGTGTGGGCCATCGGCACCGGGGAAGTCGCCGGGCCCGAAGACGCACAGGAGATGTGCGCCGCGATCCGCACCGAACTCAGCAATCTGTTCGATGCAGATGCCGCCGCCAAGACCAGGCTCCTCTACGGTGGCTCGGTCAAGGCCAGCAACGCCGCATCCATCCTGAACGAGACCGACGTCGACGGCGTCCTAGTCGGGGGCGCGAGCCTTGATGCCGCCGAATTCGCCAACATTGCAGGTTTCGAGCGCCAACTGGCCAGCTGACTCAGTTTCAGATCCTATGCCCGCCCGACCCGGCCATGCGGGCATAGCCCTCGGGTGCAGCTGCGCTTGCGGCTGCACCCCCGGGCGTTGTGCCCGGACGGGCTGCCGCTACTTCTCGGTTTGGGGCCTGTCTTGTTCCATCAGGTCGCCGACCCACGGCAGATAGCCCCGGTGGAAAGCCATTCCTTCGGGTAATCCCTGGATGGATACGTCGGACCCGGAAATGTCGATGGTGATCGGGCCAGCGCCCATCGGCGCGTTGCTGATGTGCAGGTTGCCATAGGATTCCGGGAGCACAGGATCCATCCAAACTCCCCCTTGGGAAACGTCCGGGTCGTAGCGCATCAGAGTTGTCACCAGCATGATGGGTGTCGTAGCTGCCCAGGCCTGAGGCGAGCACGCAGTCGGGTAGGGCACGGGCGTCCCGAACTGCTCCCGGCTGAAGCCGCAGAACAGTTCGGGCAGTCGCCCCTCCGAAAACTCTGCGGCCTCCAACAACGCTGTGGAGACTCGCTGCGCCTCGGCGACAAAGCCGTAGCGCATGAGGCCCACTTGGATTATGGCGTTGTCATGAGGCCAGACAGAACCGTTGTGATAACTGGCAGGGTTGTAGGCGTCCATATCGGAAGCCAGTGTGCGTATGCCCCAACCGCTGAACATCTCGGGGGACATCAACCGCTCCACCACCAGCGGCGCCTTGTCGCCATCAACAATGCCGGTCGGCAGGCAGTGGCCCATGTTGGAAGCGCAGGCATCGACGGGCCGCTTGTCTTTGTCCAGTGCTACGGCATAGTAGCCTTTGTCCGGCAACCAGAACTGTTCGTTGAACTGCCACTTCAGGCGGACCGCCCGCTCCCGCAACTCGGCCGCCTTAGCCGAGTCGCCAGCATCATGGGCCATCCACGCTGAGGCCAGAAGAGCGCCATATACGTAGCCCTGCACCTCACAGAGCGCAATGGGCGGCTCGGCAAGGGTTCCATCAGCGAAGTTAATCCCATCCCAGGAGTCCTTCCAGCCCTGGTTGATCAACCCTCGATCGTTGAGGCGTGCATACTCGACGAAGCCGTCTCCGTCTTTGTCGCCGTAGTCCTGAATCCAGGACCTGGCTCGGTCCGCGTGGGGCTGGAGCGCGGCGATGCTCTCCTTGGCAAACCCCCAGCGGCTCACTTCGCCCAGCACCATGAGGAACAACGGCGTGGCATCCACGCTGCCGTAGTAAACCGATTTCCCGCCCAAGGCTAACCCGCTGGATACGTCCAGCCTGACCTCATGCAGGATCTTGCCCGGCTCCTCCTCGGTCATCTGGTCTACCACCGTACCCTGACGCTGCGCCAAGGTCTGCAATGTACCAAGGGCCAGGGACGGATCTACCGGGAGTGCCATTGTCGATGCCCACAGCGAGTCCCGTCCGAACAGGGTCATGAACCAGGGCGCCCCGGCAGCCACCACCACCCGGTCCGGATGTTGCGGATCCTCGATCCGCAAAGCGCCGAGGTCGTCGTAGCTGCGTCGAAGAGTCCGCTCGATCGAGCGATTTCCCATTTGCAGCACTGGTATCTTGGCCACCCACTCCAGCCGACGGCGATCGCGTGGGGACCCGCCCTCGTCCGGATGCTCAAAGAGCGAGACACTGCCCGCACTGTCCGTTCCCGGGACCACGCTCACCTGCGTCGTCCAGTGGCCGTGCCGCGGGATGCTCACTCTAAAAGTTAAGGCTTCAGCCTCGACTGTTGCTTCGTCAGCGTGAATGACTACAGCCTTAACGACGTCCTGCCACGCTGCATGGATGATCAACGAGTGCCCGTCCAGTTCGCGGGTTTCAGCCCAGCGACGTTGCACCCTCGCCTCTTTGACTTCGAAGAGATCCGCAAAATCAGATCCGACGATCAGTGCGACCACGCACTCGACGGATTGCCCCGAGTGGTTCCGAATGGTGATCTGCTCCAAGATGCCGGCGCCGACTTCCCGCAGTCGTTCTACGATCAGCGGGCTGTCCGCCTGCCCGTCAATGCGTGGCACGCGGCCCGCGAAAAGCGCTCGGTAGGGCTCCTTGGTTTCTGCCGCCAGCGGCTCCAGCGACTGCTCGTTCACCTTCAGATTCCAGCGCGAGAGGATGCGCATGTCCTCATAGAAAACTCCGTGCGGGTATTCGGGAAGGATGTCTCCGTTGGTTGAGGAAATGCAAAAGTTGGATCCTTCGACCAGCGTGACTGTCCCGCCTAATGGCCCCGCTGCTGTATCAGCGTTCCATCCTGCCATCGCAGGCTCCTTTGCGTTTTACACCGACGGTTCGCACGGCCAATCTAAAGTTTCGAGCCGGTCTCCATCAGTTGCAACGAAGCTACTCCTGCCAGTCCCCAGGTGCCAGACCCGAATTGACTATTTGAAGAGAGGTCTCCCACTCCACGGCCACCGTGCCCTTCCAAGGCTTCAGCGGACGCTATTTACCCTCCGCCCGCCCCGTCAGCGACGGGGCGGGGAGGCTCGCTGAATAGGCCTAGGCCGCGGTATAGGCCCCGTCCACTACCAATTCGCTGCCACTCATGTACGAGGACTCGTCTGAGGCGAGAAACAGCACGGCGGAGGCAATCTCTTCGGGGCGGGCCCACCTGCCGAAGGGGAAGCTCTCCGGCGGCAATGAGGTGCCGGGTTCGGCGCTGTTGAGCAGCATGGGCGTCTCGGTCTCACCTGGGCAGACAGCGTTTACACGGATGCCGTCCGCGGCTAGCTCAAGTGCCGCGGCCTTTGTCATCCCCCGCACCGCCCATTTCGAAGCCACGTAGGCGAAGTTGTCCTCGAAGGCGACGAGACCGGAAGTAGAACAGATGTTCACGATGGAGCCACCGCCTGCGAACCTCATCGCTGCGATGACACTTTGCATGCCCAGGAACGGACCCACTTGGTTCACGTCAATGACAGAACGATAGGTCTGCTCGGTGGCGCTTTCGGCCCGCGTCGATCGAAAAATGCCGGCGTTATTGACCAGGACCGTGGGCGCCCCGAAAGTGAAATGACAGTGGCGTACCACTTCGGCCCAGTCTGATGTTGAGGCGACACTGCGGTTAGGAAGGAACTGAAAGCGGTCGCCGCCCAACTCGTCAACAAGGTTGGGCCCCTCTCCTTCCGTGATATCAAAGCCCACCACTCTTGCTCCCTCGCGCACCAAGGCGCGGACGTGCTCTACGCCCATTCCGCTTCCGGCACCGCTAACGATCGCGATCTTGCCTCTGACTCGATCCATGTTTTTCTCCTTTCTGTTCATTGGGGTGCTACTGCGCGGTGTAGGCACCGTCAATGACAAGTTCGCTGCCGCTCATGTAGGACGATTCATCCGAGGCAAGGAATACGACGGCGGAACTGATCTCCTCCGGCTGCGCCCACCTTTTGAAGGGCAGGTTGTCGGCAGGCGGGAGAGCCCCCGAGGGTGTATCGGCAATCGCGCGGATCATCGGGGTGTCCGTGTCTCCGGGGCACACTGCGTTAACCCGGATGCCATCTCGTGCCAGTTCGAGCGCTGCGGCCTTCGTCATCCCCCGCACGGCCCATTTCGAGGCGACGTAAGGGAACAAATCGGCAAACGCCACCAGCCCGGCCGTCGAGGCGATGTTGATGATGGATCCGCCAGCTTCCCGCAGTGATGGAATTAGCGCCCGCATTCCCAGGAAGGTGCCCACCTGGTTGATATCCATGACATGCCGGTACTCTTCCTCGGTCACCTTTTCCAAGGTTTGCAGTGGAGAGATGCCCGCGTTGTTGACCAGCACGTTTGGAGTGCCGAAATGCTGCCGGCCGGCAGCCACCACCCGATCCCAATCCGCGGCTTGCCGTACGTCCCCGCGAAGGAAGAGCAAATTGTCTTTACCCAATTCCTCCACGAGCTGCGGGCCGGAACCCTCGTTGAGGTCGAAGGAGATAACACGGGCCCCCTCTTGAATCATCCGGCGGGTGTGGCTGACGCCCATGCCGCTGGCTCCGCCGCTGATGACAGCGATCTTGTCGGAGAGGCGTTGTGTCATGTTGGTGTCCTTTTCAGTAGTCATGTAATAGGTCGTGGCAAATCCGCCTACTGGCGGCCGATTTTTTCGTAGACCCCCGGCTTCGACTTCTTCAGCCAGCGCGCGTACACAATTCCACCCACCCAGACCAAGGGGATGAAGAGGGTCAAGGACAGGGAGGCTAGCGGTCCTGCGCCGATGAGTGCGTCAACGTTCAGAAAGCTGAGCACGAGCACCAAGGTCAGGCTGCCCAAGGCCAGCAGCGGGGCTACCCTTGTCTTCCATGCACCGCGGCCTGGCACGATGTGCCGTCTGAAGTAGATGAGCACCGCTACCGAAACGAGGACCAGCAGCGCTACGACGACGATCGCTCCAAGTCCGTTCAGGCGGATGTAAACCGTAAAAGCGACCGCGCCCGTAGCCTCGAAGGCCGTACCTGCCGCAATGGCAATGACTGCTGCGACTTCGAGGGCGCTGACAATGAGGGACGCAACAAACGGGGAATGGTGCCGGGCGTGTGCAACTCCAAGTATGGGCGGCAAGGCGCCATCCTTGCCCAGTGAGTATGCGTAGCGGGCCACGGCGTTGTGCTGGGCAAGCAGGCATGCGAACGTCGAGGAGATCACGAGAACATTGATGATGCCCGGAACCACGCTGCCGACATAGGAGGCGGCTAGGTCGCCGAACATGGAGGCCACGGCGCCGCCGGCGCGGGCGTCCGCGACGCCCTGCGGGCCCAGGGCAGTCAGCATTGCCCATGCTGCCACTATGTAGAACAGCCCAATCAGGATAACGGCAACGTAAGTGGCCCTGGGGATCGTCTTGTTGGGGTCTTTTGCTTCCTCGCGGTAGATGGCCGAGGACTCGAACCCGCCGAAGCACAGCATCGCGAACAACAGCACCAAGCCGAAATTGCCGGTACTTGCGGCTTCCCAGGCCAAGGCATTCAGCGGCGGACCGTCGGGACCTCCGTCTACAAAGACCCTGAGGTTGAACACGAGGACGAGTACGACTTCCAAGATCAGGGCAACGCCGACCGTCTTTGCCGAGAATTCGATCTTCCGGTACGCAGCTACTCCGGTAAGGACAGCGCCAAGCAGCCCGTAGAGGTACCACGGCAAGTCCGGCCCGTGAAATGTGTCGACGACGAGCTGGCGCCCATACACGCCGAACGCTGCCCATGTGGAGAGAAGAAGCACCAGGTAACCGGCCATGGCGAGGAAGGCGCCACCAAGGCCTACGTCCTTTCCCAACCCGGCAGTGATGTAGGCGTAGAAGGCTCCGGGGCGTTCCACATATCTGGTGACTGCTGTGTATCCCACGGAGAACAACAGGAGGATGATCGTGGCTGCTGCGAGTGCGGCAATAATGCCGCTGCCCCCGTAGGCGATCATTGACGGCATAAGGCCCACAACAACCAGGAGCGGCGCCGCCCAGGCGACAACGGAGAACAGGATGCTCCCGACTCCGAGCTGGCCGCGAAGCCCGTTTTGCGTTCCGGTTGCAGTGGTGAGGGCCGACTCGTCACGTTCGGCGCTGGTGTGTTGGCTCATTGGTTTCCCTATCGAATGACAAAAGGTATTCGGTGAGGTCGAGACTCCTGCAGGTACATCTTCGGACCTTAGGGAAGACCCTAGGCGAACGAGTGTTCGTTACACAAGGGCTAAAAGAAAAACGCCCTCAACTGAGGGCGTTGTATCAGGGACCAAACCACGCGTGTCATGCGTGCCGCCTGAGGCTTAGACGGGGATGGGACTTTGTGTCGCGAGGATTGACCGGCTCACTGCAACCGCATTCGCCAGCAGTTTTTCCAGCGATTCCGGGCTTCCATCCCAGTTAGCCCAACGGCCTGCACCGTCCAACAGAGTCAGAATCATGTAGGTGTTCTGACTGGAGAGGGAAAATCCCATTTCTTCGGCCGCTGCAGCAAACATGTCCTCGTGCAGGCGCAACCAGGTGGCAACTTCTTCACGCGTCTCATCGCCGAGGAATTGCCCGACTCGATCCGTTGCAACAAGGAGGTCCCAGAGATCAGCTTCCGGCCGCTGCAGTTGCTGCGAGAGGTGGAAGCGGACAAGGGCCGCCCAGTACTCCTCCGCATTTGCCGTCTCTTCCGCCGCGGCGAGCAGATCTTGCCCGAACCTATGTGTAAACCAACTCAGCGCCTCGGCGACGATCTCATCCTTCCCACCGGGGAAACTCGAATACAAGCTGGACGGCCTAAGATCCAACTCGCCGCTCAGAGTACGCATGGACACGGCGTTGTAGCCGTTCGTGGTGGCTAACCTCAGGAATGCCGCAAGGATCCTCTGCCTTGCTGGCGTCTGGGTCGACCAATCGCGACGGGACAAAAACTCGCGGACAGCAGCGTTGGCCTGTGCGCGCGAAGTGGCTTTCATTTCTACCTCAAACCTTGTCGTCAGCTCTCCATATTAGCGAACGATCGTTCGCGGATCACGTTGTGGCAACAACGTGATCAGTAAAAACTGCCGGCAAGGACAACCCTATCTCCCATGTTCGATCCACCCGTCCTAAGCCGGCCGCCTTCATCTAGGTCGCCCCGAGCATCGTCAGCCTGGATCACACCCCAACCGGAGAATAGCAGCGCCGCAGCATGACGGAGGGCCGGTTATCGGCGTCATACAAGCCTTGGAAATGGGTATGTTGGAACTCCAACTCATGTTTCTGCCTAGTATCAGTGCAGCCCTGATTGCCTCGGCTGAGCCTTAGGGTTGACGAAGGAGTCATTGGTCTCCAGGTTTGGCTGCTAGTCGTCAAGGCGGGGTTGAGATAGTTCGTAATCCACGACAACTGCTTGTCCGCGATCCAATAGTCACTGTGCCCGTACACGTGTTCCCCGGCTTCAGGAGGATCCCTGATTTCGGTGTTCCGCCGCTCCGCGGCCGCCGGATCTTCGTCCGGCCCGGCCAGGGGTGTTGCGATGGGATCGGTGGATCGCCAAAAATTAGCCCAGCCATCGCTCCCGGTGACTACTCGATGCGGGAAGAACTTGAAGTAGAGCGACCCGAGCGGCGTACCACAGGTGACGAGTGCAGGCCGGTTTCCTTTCAGGCGGCAGCGTGATTCGCGACAGCCCAGGCTGCCAGGACCGACCCTTGGCTATGCCCGACCAGTACTCTTGGTTGATCTGACCTGACAGTGAGGGCTTCCGTGATGCCGTGCACGGCATCACGACGGTAGGTTCTTGCGCCCAACGGTTGGAGGGTTATTGGCCAAAAGCCGACCACGTCGGCGGTGCTGGCCAGTACGCATTGAGAACGGGTAGAGGGTTTGCCCTGCGGACTATAAAGAAGCTTGCCGCGGCACTAATATCTGCAAGCCAACCTATGAATTAGCTGGGTGGGCAGGCAATCCATGAACAGAGTACAGTGCTCCCCTTTTTGTTCACGGTCCCGAAACAAGGCAACCAATGCCGCGCCAAAAAACCAGTGCACAGACCACGAAAAATACGGATGTGCGGATAAGAATGCGGGGAAGATGACCCACCACTTCATGAGCCCAGCGCAAGAACTCTGGGCGGTGCCGGCCATCTTCGCATTAGCAGCCCACGCCCCCGTCGGCGCGCGTTCCCAAAAAACACTCTGAGGAACCTCTATACAGCGACCATCTTTCTTGCTAGATTGCTGCCTAACGTTAGTTAGCTCACTCACTCTCGTTACGTACATCACTAGGAACCCGACACCGTAACAGCTGGGCTGTGGCTGGGTCGGACCCTACAAGCAGGAAGAACTTCACAATGTCATCCACTATTAACGAGGTCGGCCACCACGCCGATGCCATTGTCGTGGGCGGCGGCCTGTCGGGAATGGCTGCCGCTTTCACCTTGGCGCAGGAGGGACTGTTGGTCACTGTGCTGGAGGCTAAAGACCGCGTCGGCGGTCGGACGCACTCGGACCCGGACACGCCTGGTGGTCCGTTGGATCTCGGCGGCATGCTGATCGGCACGACGCATGACCGGTCCCGTCTCCTTGGGGAGACTCTTGGCCTTTCGTGGGTTCCGGCCCGCCCGTCGGGCAGCATGACGTACCGGGCCGAGGGCCAAGTCGTTCGGGCACCTGATGGCGGCTACCCCGATTCTGTGGCAGGTTCAACCGCGCTGGACGCTGAGTTGACGAGGGTCAACGGGCTTTTTGATGAGTTGGCCGAACTCGTAGGCGCCGAAGGTCCGTGGGACAACGCCGAGCATGTGGCGTTGGACGCGATGACGGTTGAATCGTGGCTTGAGCAGAACGTCCCAGACCCTGTGGCGCGCCGTATTGTCAGGACAGACCTGAACATCATTGTTGGTGCTGATACCACCGAGATGTCCATGCTGTTTTGGGCTCAGTACGTTGCCAAATGCGAGGGCATGCGTGCGCTGCAGGTAACCGCCAACGATGCTCTTTGGCTCGGCGGTTCCCAGCAGATCTCCCAGCGCATTGCTGAACTCCCGGGTATCACCGTGGTCACCGACGCCCCGGTCAATTCCGTGTCCTACACGCAGGACTCTGTGGTCGTGGAGTCCTCGAAGGGGCGTTTCACCGCGCCGGCAGCAACAATTGCTGTCCCTCCCTCGGCTGCCAATGTAATCCGGTTCTCCCCTGAACTGCCTCTTGCCCGCCGCCAGCTTCAGGCACGGGCTCCCATGGGCCGGGAATCGAAAGTTCAGGTCCGGTACAGCCGGCCGTTCTGGCGTGATGCAGGACTTTCTGGCGAAGTCTTCGATCTGGACCTGGGCTATCTCTCCCTGGACGTCACCCGCCCCGGGGACGACTGGGCAACGATCGTGGCATTCATCGGCGGCAAGGACTATGACGCCTGGTTCGGTCTCGGAGCGGACGCCCGCAGGAAGGCCGTGCTTGATTCCCTCGTGGCCGTCCTTGGCCAGGAAGCGGCGAATGTCTTGGGCTACCACGAGACTGATTGGCCCAGTGTGCCGTACACGATGGGCGCACCGGTCACGGTGATGCCCCCGGGTCTGCTGAGCAAGATCGGGGATGCATTGAACGCACCGGTGGGACCCTTGCGGTTCGCCGGCACCGAAGCGGCCTCGATGTGGACCGGTTATATGGAAGGCGCCGTCCGGGCCGGCGAAGCTGCAGCACACAGCATCTTGGCCACCCATAAAGCACTCACGGCAGGAGCAGTCTGATGACAACACGAGAATCAACGACACCGACCGGCACCACTGACTTTACGTACCTCATCCCCGAAGGTATGGAGGAAGTCGGTGAGACATACGGCCTCGCCCCCGGCGTGCGCAGCGGATCTCTCATTTTCGTCTCCGGTCAACTTGGAATCGACGAAACCGGCACCATCCCGGCCGACGGCGCCCGCCAGGCAGAGCTGGCAATCCTTGCAGTAGAACGTATCCTCGCCGAGGCCGGGGCCACGCTGCGGGACATCGTGCAGCTGCAGACCTTTCACAAGGGCGGAATGGCAGCGACCAACGAGTGGTTCCTGCCGGTCAAGTCCCGCTTCTTCCCCGCTCCCTACCCGTCCTGGACGGGCTTCGGGGTCGCTGACCTTGGTGGAGAAGGCGCGTTGATCGAGATCGGCGCCATCGCGCGCGTCCGCTCCTGACTCCTGTAACGGCCGCCCGCTCATTATATGGGCGGCCGCACAGGCGGGACCCCTCACGGTCCCAACTCTTTTCTGGCGGCCAGCTGGGGGCGGCTCCCGGTCCTATATATTGATTCGCATCAAAAAGAGGCAAACAACAATGAGGAATACAACCCCTCCCACGGCCCCAAGCGCCGCAACCACCGAGACCAAAGACCGGCTCTCGGGGGACCTGGGCACGACCTCGCTCGTCCTGAGCGTGCTCGCATTCTCCGCCCCGATCGTCACCGTCTCAGGCTTTATCGCCTTCACGGTCCTTTTCGCCGGGACGACGTCGCCCATTGCATTCCTGACCGCCACAGTCGCCCTGACCATCTTCGCGGTCGGATTCACAACCATGACCAAGCACATCCCCCGCCCGGGCGCCTTCTACGCCTACGTCACCATGGGCCTGGGAAAGATCGTGGGCCTGGGCGGCGCCTACCTCGCTATCGTCTCGTACTCCATGATCATCACGGGACTGTACTCATTCACCGGCATCACCACGGCGGCGCTGATCCAGAGTTTCGGCGGACCGGAAACCCCATGGTGGGTATGGTCGTTCGCCGCTCTGGCACTCGTCGGTGTCCTCGGCTTCTTCCATATCGAGCTCTCCGCGAAAGTACTGAGCGTGGTCATGGTCCTGGAAGTCGTGATCGTTATGACCTTCAACGTCGCTACCCTCTCGAAGGGAGGAGCCGAAGGACTGTCTGCCGCACCCTTCAACGCCGTGGAATTCTTCTCCCAAGGCGAGGTTGGCGTGGCCTTGCTCTTCGCGTTCCTGACGTTCATCGGATTTGAAGCGACCGCTCTTTACCGAGACGAGGTCAAGGACCCCAACAAGACCGTTCCCCGGGCCACCTATCTGGCGGTGATCTTCGTCGGTCTGCTGTACTGCCTGTCCTGCTACGCCCTCGTCAGCGCCTACGGCTCCTCCGCCGTGGAAACCGCCACGAACAACCCGGCAGGCATGTTCAACGACGCCCTCGACCGGTTCGTTGTGCCCGGTTTCTCCAACGTCTCGTTGGTCCTGGTGGCATCCTCCTGCGTCGCTGCCCTGATTTCCACGCACAACGTCATCGCCCGCTACCTGTTCAACATCGGCTCTGACCGTGCGCTGCCGTCCTACCTTTCCAGGGTCCACAAAAGCCATCACTCCCCGTACAAGGCGTCTGTCACGGTGTCCGTCGTGATCGCCCTGGCCCTGCTTTCCGTTGTCATCTCAGGCGCGGACCCCGGGCAGTTCTACGGTCAGATGGCCGGTCTTGGTTCCACGGGCGTTCTCGTACTCATGGCTTTGGTGAGCCTCGCGGTCGCGGCCTTCTTCTTCCGTAAGGGAGTGCCGGCCAGCGAAAACAACTGGAAGGTGTTCATCGCCCCTATCGTGTCCGCGGTTGCGCTCACGGCTGTTGTGGTGTTCGCCATCATGCGCTTCGAACTCGTCGTCGGTGGTGAACCCGGCCAAAACCTTGGGCTTCTGTATGTCCTGGGCGCAAGCCTCCTGCTCGGTATCCTGTTCGCCGCATACGTTCGGTCCGCCAAGCCGCAGATCTATGCAGGCTTGGGCCGGCAGGAAACAGCCGAGCCAGACATGTCCTAACCCACTATGGTCTGAGGGGGCGCCTACTGGCCGCCCCCTCAGACATTTCCGGCCACTTGACACTCTTACCCAGCCGCAGCAAACGTCGCAGCCTCATGCATTGGACTTACGATGGGAAGACGGTCCCACCGGGGGCACGGCACGAACGAGAACCATCAATGACACAGATCCAGGAGTGACATGCCAGAGACAGCGCAGCGCGTGCAGGCCCTTGACGTTGTGCGGAAGGAGATCGCCACCTTCGACTGGTCAAAGCTGACCGACGGGAAGCGGCTCATCCTGGACGCATTCCTGCGCATCGTCACCACTGAGGGCTACGCAGCAGTTACCATGCGCGGCCTGGCCAGGCACGTCAACATGAAGGCCGGAAGCCTCTACAGCCACTTCCCCGGCGGCCGGGAAGAAGTAGTAAATGCAGCCCTCCGCTGGCACTTCTACCAATTTGCCAAAGGGACCATCGAAGCCGTCGAAACCACCACGGATGCATCGGATTTCTGGACCACACTGGTCGATCACCATGTTCGCCGACAGCTGCAGGACCCCGAAAACGACATGTTCGACCTGATACTGTCAACCGACCGGATAACCCAGTTCCTCCCCGACGAAACACGCCAGGACATCAACCATCTCGTTGACCTGAACGCTGCCCTGTTCAAGGGAGCCGCCCTGGACATGGGATACCAAGGCGACATCGACCTCGCTGTAGCGATCGTTATCACGACCCTCGATGGGGTCCACTCCTGGAGCCACTGGATTGGGAACCCCGATGAAGCGGACCGCGTCGCAGATGCCGCCATACGCACCTCCAGAGCCACTCTGGATGCGCACCTTCTAACCAGCACCACCTAACTGGGAACCAGCGACAACTGGCGCCTACCCCGGACATGTCAGGTGTCTGAACGATTCCGAAAGTTGGAACCGGCCAGATAGAGCCTGCGCCGCATGGGCCTGAGCCAGTATTGCACCAGGCTCAGGCCCTTGCGCTTTGTCGCGACCCTTCCTGTGTTGCAACGAGTGGATGTACTCGTACAGTTCTGTTTCCGATGCGCCGGTGGTGAGAAACCGGAGCTCTAGAGTTTCAGCCGGTCCCCCAATCGTCGCCACGGCCTCGGGCAGCGGACTGTTGGTGAGCGAAGGTTCGGCGACGTACCAACGGTTTAGGAATTCATCTGCCGGTCGAAGAGGTTTACACGACGGGTGAGAGGTAAAACTTCCGGTCGCCGACGTGGAACTCGGTCTCCCCCCGTGGCCCGCTTTTCGTTCGGAGCTGTGGCGTCGGAACTTTCGGTTCAGCTGCTGGCGCTTCTTCCGCCGGGCCTCGCAGACCAGACCAAGCGGCTGTCCGCAGTCGCCCGTTCTCATTGCGCAACGTCTGCAGTTCCGACTCCGCCTACGGCGCTACCTGAGTGCCTTTGGTCGACCTATCGGCCGGGGCGCCGCCCGTCTTCGCTTTCGCTGCGGGTACCCTTGGCCACTTCTTGATGTGCTACGTCGACGACAGGTGGAACCGCACGCTCTCCACCGGTCATGTAACGCGCTTGGTAATTCGTGCTCACACCGGGCATTGTGGCCGCCGGTGCAGACCTGCAGCCGCGCTCAAACGACGCCCCCGCGGCCCCGCGATGCTCCTCAGACAACCAACTCCCCGTCGACACAAAACTGCTCCCCTCATGTCAGCAACTGTATCTACAGTCCGGCCTGAGCGGAGCAGTTCAAATCGTCGGCGCACGGGCCGGTAATTTTGGGCTCAAAGCGCTGAATCGATAATGGCTTTTTCGGTGACGTGGGTGGCTACTTCCTTGGCTACCGCGATGTGTAGTGGGTGGGCCATGTATTCGGCGAGGGCGGTTTCTGATTCGTGGTGGGACACGAGGACCAGGTCCCAGTGCGTACTGTCCTTGCCAAGGTCGGGTCGAACCTGAAGGTCGAGCAGGCCGGGGATCTGGCGGCTATCCAGTTTTCGGAGTTCGGCTTGGGCCAAGTTCGATTGCCGGCGCTTACCCTGCGTGTCTTCCGCGCTTAGGCGGAAAGCGACTACGTGCTGGATCAATTTGTCTCATTTCTCATAGTTGGTGGGGTGTCCCCGGCTTCGGAGTGCCGAGGGGCGTGGCACCGCGCTGCTTCCCTTTCGCCCCCGATGCCTACGTCGGGCTGAACGCAGTGCACCCCCGGCCGGATTTGCGAGGCCGGTCCGGGGGGCGGGTGGTGCGTTGAGGGGTGCCCAGTGAGAGGGTTAGTCGCGGTAGTCGATGTCGATATCGGCGATCTCCTGGTTTTGGAGGTTGACCACGATGTTGTCCGGCTGGCGGGTCGTGAGCCAGATCAATTCCTTGGTGCGGCTTGCGTTGCCTTCGATGTGGGGCATGTGCGGGGGTACGAAGATGAAGTCTCCTTCGTCGGCGTAGACGATTTCCTCGAATCGTTCGCCGAAGCGGAGGAAGGCGCTGCCCTGCAGAACGTATCCGCCTGTTTCAGCAATGCCGTGGTGGTGGGGGGCTGATGCCTCACCCACTGCGGTGTAGACCTTGCCAAACCAAAGGTGCTCGACCTCGGTGTTCCGGGGTGTGACGCCGGCGAAGCGGCGGGCCTGTGAGGTCTGGTCCTGGTCGAGGTATGGCAGAGCGTCTGCCTTGGTCACGCTGGGGCGCTTGTACTCCGTACGCTGCTCGGTCATTGTTGTTTCCTTTCATGGTGTCCGCTGCAGGCGGGCTGTTCAGGTTGCTCGGATGTGCTGTGCGGCCGGCGCCGCTGATTGATCGTTTCCAAGGCGTATGGTGTTGCGCAGGTCGCCGATGCCTTCGATGCATGTGCGAAGGACATCGCCGGATTGGAGGAAGCGCGGTGGCTTCCGGACAAATCCGACACCTCCGGGGGTTCCGGTCGCGATGATGTCTCCCGGTTCCAGGGTCAGGAACTGGCTGATGTAGAGCACGAGCTCGGTGACGCTGAAGATGAGGTCTGATGTGGTGCCAGACTGCTCTACTGTGTCGTTGACCAGGGTCTCGACCCGCAGGCCGGTTTCCGGGTCGATTTCGTCGGCTGTGACCATTACCGGTCCCACGGGTGTAGATTTGTCGAAGTTCTTGCCCTGGAACCATTCCGACGTGCGGCGTTGCCAGTCCCTAATGCTGATGTCATTGAGAACTGTGTAGCCGGCGACGGCGTCACGCGCCTGTTGCTCGTTGGCCTGGTGGGTCCGCTGACCGATGACCACGGCCAGTTCAGCCTCCCAGTCGACCTCGGTGCTCAGGCCTGGCAGCCGGATCTCGTGCCGGGGCCCGGTCAATGCTGTGGACACCTTGCTGAAAAGGGTGGGTACTTCCGGCGCCGGTTTGCCAACCTCCGCGGCATGGTCGTAATAGTTCAGGCCCACGCAGATGGTTTTTCCCGGTCGGGTGACAGGAGCAAGCAGATCATCCGGCGCCGGTACTTCGCCCTCCTGTGCGGGAAGCCGCTCCCAGTCAGGGATATTCAACAGGCTGCCGACATCCTGGACGTCGTAGTAGAAAGTCCTGTCACCGTCTTGCCGGAACGCACGGCTCTGCTCGCCGTACCGGACAGTGCCGAGCTTCATAAGCAGTTTCCCCTAGACCAGCGTCATTCCGCCGTCGATCATGATGCACTGGGCCGTCATGTAATCGGAATCGCCCGACGCCAAGAACAAGGCAGTGCCAACGATGTCCTTCGGGTACGCCTTTCGGCCCCGGATGATTCCCTTTTCGAACTCATTCAAAGCAGTGCCGCGCTTTTCGATGTCCCCGATCGCGTACAGGTCCTCGTCGAGTTTGTCCCACAATGGTGTTGCAACGACGCCCGGGGCGAACGCGTTCACGGTGATTTCGTGCTTCGCCAGGGCCTTCGCTCCGGACTGGGTCAGCGATATCACCGCCGCCTTTGACGCACTGTACGGCGCGAACGTAGGGAAACCTTCCCTGCCCGCAATCGAGGACGTGTTAATGACCTTCCCGCCCTGGCCCTGGCCGATCATCTGCTTGGCAGCCTCCTGGGTGCCAATCAGAATGCCCAGAGTGTTAATGTCCATCACCTTCCGGAAGTTCTCCTCCGTGATGTCGAGGAACTGCATCGGAGCGTTAAAGCCCGCATTGTTGAACCACACATCAAGGCGACCGAATTCGGAGACAGCCCTCTGAACGGCTGCCGCAACCTGAGCACGGTTAACGACATCCGCGACAGCGTAGGCCGCCGAACCGCCGGCATCAACGATGCCCTCAACAGCCTTCTTCGCGGCGTCCTCATTCAAATCAACGATCAAAACCTTCGCACCTTCACGAGCGAACGCCTCACCAAAAGCAAGACCCATACCACTGGCCCCACCGGTGATTCCAATAACTTTGCCTTCAAGCCTTCCAGCCATGAGAGCCCTTCCTCCTGCGCGTCACTGCGCCCTAGTACTGAAACGTTAGAAGGAGCTAACTAACGTTAGGAAGCAAATGTAGCAAAGATCACGCCAAAAAACAGCCCCTCTATAGAAAAAAGATCGCCGACGAGCTTCTTACGCCAGCAGGGGAAGCCCAACCCTCATATCCAGGCCCTGGGGCACGCTGGTTTCTGTGGAGGAGGTTCCTCGCCGCGCTGCCAGCTCTGCAACCTACTCAGCGGTGGGTATTCGTATCAGCGAAACCCAGCCATATCGGACTGAGCAGCGGATCACGCCCCGTACTCGATGTCCGATTGCGATGGATTCACCGGAAATCGCTTCACTGACCGGCGACAGAAGGAATGCAGCAAGACCCGCCACATCGCTGGGTCGGCATTGCCCGCTCGCTCCGCGCTCAGTGGTCTGGGACGGAGTTTCCACGACTTTTCCCGGGCTGACGGTATTAACCGTGATACCGGTACCAACGAGCGAGTCGGCAAGGTTTTTTGCCGCGATGATAAGGCCGGCATTGCGAATCGAGCCAGCGACGTTGCCAGTCAGAAAGGCATTTTGACCACTAATGCCAAGAATTCGTCCGTAACGTTGTTCTTGCATGATTGGAAGTGCTGCATTGGCAGCACGCACGAAAGTAAGCACTTTCGCCTCGAATGCCTGCTGCACCTGCTGCGGTTCAGCGTTCTTTGACGCATCTAGGGTTCGTGCACTCGGCGCCGCAGTGACAACCAGCCCGTCCAGGCGGCCGTGAGTCCGGCGGACGTGTGCGAAGCCGCTTTGCACCGACTCGTCATCGGCGGCGTCGAGGACGATCCCGTCCTGCGCATTCCTCGACGCAGGAACAACTATGGCCCCTTCCGCCCGCAACTGCTGCACTATGGCGCTCCCGATCAAGCCGTGCCCGCCGATCACTAGTATGACGCGGTTCTGCAGGTAGAGGTCCACCCTCTCACCGTAGCAACGAGATCAAGGAACAGGTATTGGATCCTGTTGGCCCGGCCGGCCTGTCGAACACACAGCCGCGATTCACCGCATGTTGGTGCTCGTGGCAAAGATGAAGATTCCGGCCAGGGCCACCAGGAAGGCAGCCGCATCCGGCGGAACAGCAGGGATGACGCGCCAGGTGGCCGTGGGACGAGGCTGACGGGCAGCCCTGGTTGAACGTCGCCCAAGCAGGCTCAGCCCGGCCGCCAACAGGATCAGGAATATTCCGAAGTACTCCACCTACGCCACCCCGTCCGCCGAACCAGGATCCAGCGCGAGCCCCAGATGCACGCTGGAGCGCTCCGGGTCAACCTGCGTGACCTGCATGGCACAACTGAACCCATCTGTAAGGACAAGCGCATCAGCATCGCCCTTGGCCAAGGCCGGTATGACCGAATGCCCGGCAACCTTCATCGACATATCGAAATGTTCAGCCTCGAAGCCGAAGTTGCCGGCCACCCCGCAGCATGAGGACGACTCCACGAGATTCGACACCCCCCAGGCTTCCAGGACGCGCTTCTGGGCGCCCGAACCAAACACGGCGTGCTCGTGGCAATGGGTTTGCAACACGGCCGTTTCCGGCGGCGTCGTAGCCGGCTTCCACCCGCGCTTGATGGCATCATCCACGGCCACGGAAAACGAGCGGACCCTTCCCGCCACCCTGGCGGCAACCGCGCCGCCCACCAGCTTGGGACCTTCGTCGCGGATAGTCGCCGCACAGCTGGGCTCGAGGACGATAATGTCCCGATCCGTGCCGTCATCGAGCTTGCCGATCAACCGGGCCAGCCGCCGTCGTGCACCCTCACGCTGCCCGGTAGAGATCCACGTCAGCCCGCAACAGGCGTCCGGTGCACATCCCACAGAGCTGCCGGAAGCGCGAAGCACCCGCGCCGCTGCCGGAATTACCTCGGGCCGGAAGGCTCGGGTGAAGCTGTCGATGAACAGGAGGA
Organism: Arthrobacter sp. Soil_N43; assembly: GCF_057655195.1. NCBI lineage: Bacteria > Bacillati > Actinomycetota > Actinomycetes > Micrococcales > Micrococcaceae > Arthrobacter > Arthrobacter sp. Soil_N43. The sequence goes on along the minus strand of NZ_JBDGML010000113.1, from coordinate 15,407 downwards.
CATCAGCGTCGCCGACGAAGCCGGCTTCCAGCACCCGCCGGCGGATACGGCTGGACTGCGCGAAGTCCGGGAGCCGCCGTCGTGCACTGACGCCCAGCAACTCCCCCACGAACCGGAACGGCCGGATCCGGGTGCCGAGGTTCGCCAGTGCGGAGACCCTGGTCAACAGCGGCAGCCACCGGGGCAGCCAGCCGATGGAGTAATGCGTGAACGGGCGGATCCTGCCGCGGTAGTGCTCATCCACCAACTGCGACTTGGCCTCTGCAATGTCCACGCCCGTGGGACAGTCCGCGGAACAGGCTTTGCAGGACAGGCAGAGGTCCAGGGCCTCCCGGACTTCCGGGCTCGACCAGCCGTTGCGGCTGCTTCCCCTGGTCCGCGTCAGTTCCTGCAGGACCCTTGCCCTGCCGCGTGTGGAGTCCTTCTCGTCCTTGGTGGCCCGATAACTGGGGCACATGAACCCGCCGGTTGTCGCCCTGCAGCGGCCCACCCCGATGCAGGCATGGGTATTGCCAACGAAGGGATCCACCACCGGGAGCAAGCTTCGGTTGTCGGAGGAAGGTACGACGGCGGCACGCGGGACCGCGTGCAGCTCAACGTGGTCGGTCGCAGGCTGGGGTACACCTTCCAGAGCAAGCGACGCAGCGAAAGGCTGCGGATCCACGATGATCCCCGGGTTGAGGATCCCCGCAGGATCCCACAGGTGCTTGAATGCCTTGAAGATGCCCACCATCCCGCGGGAGTACATCACCTCAAGCAGTTCGCTGCGCGCCCGCCCGTCACCGTGTTCCCCGGACAGCGAACCGCCATGGGCTACCACCAGCCTGGCCGCTTCGCGGGTGAAGTCGGCGAAAGCCTGCCGCCCCGCGTCACTTCGGAAATCGTAATCCAGGCGCATGTGGACACAGCCCGCGCCGAAGTGGCCGTACATGAAAGCGGTGTAGCCGTACCTCTCCACCAAAGGCAGCAATTCCGAGAGGTAGTCTGCCAGCCGCTCCGGTGCCACAGCGGAATCTTCCCAGCCCGGCCAGGTCTGGACCCCGTCGATCCTCCGTGATGAGAGCCCGGCACCGTCCTCGCGCACCCGCCACAGCTTTGCGCGTTCTCCGGGTTCCGTGACGACGGCATGGTCAACCACCCGGCCCTCGGCGCCGAGTTTCGCCAGCAGGCGTTCACAATCGAACGCTGCCTGCTCAAGCGTCTCAGCGGAAAACTCGACCATGAGGAAGGCCTTGCCCTGCGGCAGGGAATCTACGCTGGCGGCGCCGCGCCGGTGGCGCATGATGTCCACGATCGAGGCATCGAGGCCTTCGATCGCGCTGGGGTTCGCGGCCAGGATGGTGACCACATCGCGTGCCGATTCAATGGTGTTCGCGTATCCAAGGCACAACAGGGCGGTGGTGCGCGGCATAGGGACCAGGCCCACCTTGGCCCGCACCACAACGGCGCATGTACCTTCGCTGCCTGCGAGGGCGGCGGCAACATTAAGACCGTGTTCCGGCAGCAGATGTCCCAGGTGGTATCCGGAAACCTGCCGGGGTATGGATTGCAGCTCCATGCGGAGTGGACCCAGGTTTGCCTGTGCCAACTCCTTCAGGCCCTGCAGCAGTTGGATGGCCCGGGCAACGGAGTGCAGGTCCGTTTCATCCACCGCCCGCAGGAAGTCCCGCCCAGCGTGGAGGTGGGCGCCGTCGGCAGTGACGAGTTCCAGTTCCTGGACGTGATGGGTCATGCGGCCGTAGGCCACGGAGTGGTTTCCGCAGGCATCATTGCCGATCGAACCTCCGATCGTGGCCCGCGTCATTGAGGAGGGGTCCGGAGCGAAAGTCAGCACCCCATGGGTGGCCTTCTCAACGTATGAGCGCAGCTCCCCCAGCACAACGCCCGCGTCCGCCCACACCGCTGCATGGCCGGCGTCGAGCCTCCCCACCGACGTCATGCGACGGGAGAGGTCGATCACCAAGGAGTTGCCGATGGCGTTGCCCGCCATCGAGGTGCCGCCGCCGCGGGCAGTGACGGGGACGCCCAATGCCGAGCATGCCCGCAGGACTGCCCGCACGTCCTCGACAGTCGCCGGGAAGGCAACGGCGGCGGGCCGGATGCGGTAGTTGGAGGCATCGTAGGAGTACTCGGAGAGCCGCCGGGGAGAATCATCCACCTCGATTCCGTGCCCTTGCAACGCGGCAGTCAACTGCCTCAGCTTCGTGTCTCCGCCGCTATCGGGCATGGTCGCGTTCTCCAATCGTCGGTTATCCCAAGGAAGTGTAGGCAGGAGGGTGCGCTGCCGGAGTGTGCCAAAACAGAACGGGCGCAACGGATGGATCCATTGCGCCCGCTCCGTTGGAAACTGCCTACTTCAGGACTTCGGAGAGGTTTTCCTCGGTGATGAGCGTGAAAGGCAGCGTGTATCGGTTGTCGACGTTTGCGCCGTTGAGGAATTCGGTCACAACTTCCACCGCTTTTACGCCCTGCCCTGCAGAGTCCTGGCGGACCGTTGCCGACATGGTGCCCGCCTTGATGTTCTGGAGTGCGGGTTCGGTGCCGTCGACGCCGACTACCGCCTTGAATTCGGCCGTGCGGCCGGCGTCGGCGATGGCTGAGGCTGCACCGATTGCCATTTCGTCATTGTTGGCCACCACCGCGTCGATCTTGCCCTTGCCGAGGCGCTGCAGGGTGTCTTCCATGTTTCGCTTGGCCTCGTCACGGCTGCCCTTCGCCTGGAATTCCGCCACCACCTTGAAGTTCTCGTTGATCTTGCTGTCGAAGCCCTTCTTGCGCCGATCGGTCCAGGAGGCACCGTAGATGCCCGCGGCGAAGACGATGTTGCCGCCTTCGGGCAGGGTCTTGTTCAGGTACTCCGCCTGCATTTCACCGGCCACGGTGTCGTCCACACCGATGTAGCTCTTGTAGGCCACATCGGCGCCTTCTGCGAATTCAGTGGAGAGGATGAAGAGGGGGACGTTAGCCTCAATAACCCGTTTGGCGGCGTTCTGGCTGCCTTCCCCGTCCAGTGGCTGCATGATAACTGCGTCCACCTGGCGGGTGAGCAGGTCCTCCACCTGGTTGAGTTCGCTGCCGACGTCCTTCTTGGAGTCCGTGATGTTGAGCTTGACGCCCTTTTCGTCGGCAGCCTTTTTCATCGCATCCGTCATGTGTGCCAGATCCGGGTCCTGCAGGTCGAGCACTACAACGCCGATGTTGTAGGACTTACCTGAGTCCCCGGAGCTGCTGGCAGCGCTGTTGCCTGCGCAACCCGTCAGGGTAAGGGCACCAGCGGCCAGCATGGCGGTGGCAGCAGCGAACTTCTGTCGCATTCCCATGGTTGTTCCTTTCAATGGGTTTGATGCTTGGGAGGTTGTTTTGTTGATAATTGCGAGAGCCCGCGGTGCGGGCCATCTTGTCTCGCGGTGGTTAGTCCGACTTCCAGCGGTTCAGGAGCACGGCGAGGACCAGGATGACTCCCTGGACGCCCTGTTGGTAGTACGAGGAGACGCCCAGCAGGTTCATGCCGTTCATCACGACGCCGAGCAGCAGCACGCCGATCACCGTGCCCCTGACAGTGCCTACGCCACCGAACAGGCTCGTGCCGCCAATTACGACGGCGGCAATCACCTGGAGCTCATAGCCGGTACCTGCAACTGGTGCGGCACCATCAAGACGGGCCGTGAGGACCAGGCCGCCCAGTGCTGCTGTCAGGCCACCGATCAGGTAGACGGTGAACAGCACACGGGAGGTGGAGATGCCCACCTTTTTTGCAGATTCCTCATTGCCGCCCACGGCGTACACGTGGGAGCCGAACTTGGTGCGGCTCAGCACGAACTCGCAGATAACGGCGGCGATCAGGAAGATGATGACCGGAACCGGGATCGGACCGACAAATCCGGATCCAAGCCATTCCGCGGGTCCGCTGAGTCCGGATACCACCTGCCCGTCGGTGATAACCAAGGCGGCCGTGCGTGCGATCGCCATCGTTGCCAACGTCGCCAGGAAAGGCAGGATGGCGCCCCACACCACCATTGCTGCGCTCAGGAAGCCGACGAGCAGCCCCACTGCCAGGCCCGCAAACAGGGGTATCCAGAAGGCCCCGCCGCTTGCAGGTGCCATGATGGCGAACACCATGCCGGCCAGGCCGACGATGGACCCTACGGACAGATCGATGCCGGCCGTGATCATGACGAAGGTCATGCCCAGCGCGATCAGCCCGATGATTGATGACTGCCGGACTACGTTGACGACGTTGTTCAGCGTCAGGAAGTTCGGTGCCGCAACCGCAAGGAAAATGATGATGAGGGCGAAGAAGATCAGGATCCCGTAGTCCCCGACGAAGCGCTTGACCTTGGTGGACAGGGCACCGTCCGCGAGGTCCGCGGGGCCCAGCTTCGTCTTCAGGCTTTCCATGGTGAGGCTCATGCGTCGCTCCCGTTAAAAGTTGCTCCACGTGCCGCCATGGCGTCCACAACGGGCAAGGAAGAGGTGCTGCCGATCTTGCGGCGCTCCTCGGGAATGCCGGTCCCGTTGTCGACATAGTTGTCCAGGGTGCCGTGGGAAATGAGGTGTGCGACCTCGGCTTCGCTGACGTCTCCTACGTTGAAGCGCCCCACGACTTGTCCCTGGCGCATAACGGCGAACCTGTCGGCAACAGCAAACGCCTCGTCCAGGCGGTGGGTGATGATGATGACGGCGATACCCAGGTCCTTGAGTCGCTGGGTCACCTCAATAAGCTTGTCCACTTTGGCCACCGACAGGTTTGCCGTGGGCTCGTCCATGATGATCAAGCGGGCATCAAAGGCCAATGCGCGGCCAATTGCGACGGCCTGCCGCTGGCCACCGGAGAGGCGCTTGACCTTGAGGCGGGGGTTGATGGGAATATCCAGCCGTTCAAGCACTCGGTTGGTCTCGGCTTCCATCTTCTTGCGGTCGATAATCCGCAGGAACGGACCAAGGATGTTCTTCTGTGGTTCCCGTCCCAGGAACACGTTGGTCCGGACGTCCAGGTTGTCTGCCAGCGCAAAGTCCTGGTACACCATCTCCACCCCCTGGTCGCGGGATGCTGAAGGCGTAGGGAATTCGGTCTTCTTCCCATCCAGCTCGATGGAGCCCCGATCGGGCTGGTAGACGCCCGTCAGTACTTTCATGAGCGTGGATTTGCCGGCGGCATTGTCTCCAAGGAGCGCGAAGGTCTCGCCGGGCATGACATCGATGCTGACTCCGCGTAATGCGGATACCGCCCCGAACGTCTTATGTATGTCTTTGAGGGCAACCAAGGGAGGGGTCGCTGGTGGTGCGTCGGTCATCTCATCCTCGTTAGATAGGGCCGTGCAAATGAACCGGTGAAAAACGTTGACGAAGGAGAGCCAAACTACGTTGTTTGATTCTGCAGGCTCGGGGGTGACTCCAAGGAGTTCCCATCAGCCCGTGACCTTCGCCACACTGTTTCACTTACTTGAACTTTGACGGATGGGGGGAACAGACATGTGTGCCAGTTTGGAACAGGCTCTTTGAGACGATTCAAAACGAGCAGCTTTTGCGCAAAAAAGCCTGGCTCCGGGCTTCTGACGTCGTTGCGAAAACGTCAGAAGCCCGGAGCAGGCGGCATTTTGAACAGCTAGCTGAGATCGACCGCTATCGCCTTACCGGTCCTGGCGGATTGCTCCGCCGCGTCCGCAAGAATCAGCGCAGCGCGTCCGTCCTCGAATCCAGGGCTTCTTGATGGAAGCCCACGGACTGCCCGGAGGAATTCGGCAACTTCCAGACGGTAGGCCTCCGCATAGCGTTCCAGGAAGAAGCTTTGGTAGGGGCTGATCCCCTCGACGGACCTGGCGCCCCAATGCCGGACCAGGCTGTCGTTCTTGTTGGCTACCTGGAGCAACCCCGTTGAACCGAAGGCTTCGATGCGCTGGTCATAGCCAAACGCGGAATGACGCGAGTTAAGGATAGTCACGAGTTCATCCCTGGAACCCCGCAGGGTGACCACGGTTGAATCGAAGTCATCGGCCTGGCGGATGTTGTCGCTGAACACGTTCGCACCCCGGGATGACACCTCAACGATGTCTGGAATGAAGTAGCGGGCCATGTCCAGGTCATGGATGGTCATGTCCCGGAAGATTCCCCCCGACTGCGGAAGATAGGCCGCCGGCGGTTCCCCTGGGTCGCGGCTGGTGATCACCAGTTGCTCCAGAACCCCGATTTCATCGGCCGCAACGCGACGTTTGAGCTCCACGAAGTGCCTGTCGAAGCGTTTGTTGAAGCCCAAGGCAATGGGGACGTCCGTGGCGGCTGCCTTGGCCCGGAGTGCGTCCACACGGGAAATCTCCAAGTCGATGGGCTTCTCGCACAACACCGGAATGCCGGCGTCGATCGATTTTTCCATCAGGTCCACGTGGGTGGCCGTTGGGGAGGCCACAATGACGGCATCGACTTCCCCAGAGGCAAACACTTCCTCGGGGTCATCACTGACACGCCCACCGAACTCGCCGGCCGTGCGCTTGGCGCCTTCAATAAAGGGGTCGCATACCCATGTCAGCGTTGCTTCTTCCAAGGTTGCCAGGCTCATGGCGTGTACTTGACCGATCCTGCCGGTCCCGAACAGGCCAACTCTGATCTGTTGCGTCATTGCAGATCTCCAGATATTAAAGTGGGGGGAATTTTTAGTCGATCTTTTGCCGGCCCAACCGGGCATAAACATCCGGGCGCTTTGACCGCAGGAAGTATGCATAAACAATTCCGCCAATGAACAACGCGAAAGTGAAGGTCATGAAAATGACCGTCATGACTGTCGAGCCGCCGATCAGCTCGGGGTAATTCGCGATGGCCAGGTAGGTAATCAAGCCGAGGAAGATCACGCTAACGATTGGCGCCAGGATAGTCTTCCATACCGATTCCGGAGCGAAGCTGCGGCGGCGGAGGAAGTACACCAGTACAGCGAAGCTCGTGATGAACATCAGGAGCAGGACGGAGAAGGTGCCGCTTCCGCTGGCAATCGGGTACAGCGCCTCAGGGGCAGTCCCAATCACGGTGAACACCACTGTCGCCACTGCCCACAGGGCGCCGACGGCAAGTGCGGAGACGTAAGGAGACTTGTGCCGGGGGTGCACCAGGCCCAGGGCCTTAGGAAGCGCTCCATCAGCCCCAAGCGAGAAGCTGTACCGGGCCGCGATGTTCTGGATCGAGAGCATCGAGGCCAGGATCGATGTGATGAGCAGGACTACCCCGATATCTGCAAAGATCCTGCCGACCAGTGCAGTGGCGCCGTCGTTGAACAGGTTCACTGTGTTGGCCTCGGCCGCGGCCTGGACGTTATCGGCACCCAGGAACGCCGTGTAGGCCCAGGCCGCCACTGCATAGAACAGGCCGATACCGACCACGGCCAGGTAGGTGGCCCTGGGGATGGTCCGGTCGGGGTTCTTGACCTCGTCCCGGTAAATAACCGTGGCTTCGAAGCCGAAGAAGTTGCCAACGGCGAACAGCAGCGCGAGGCCCAGGCCGGCGTCGGTGATCCATGGCATGGAGAACCCTACGCCTTGTGCGACGTCACCCGAGGCGAATGCGGCAACATCGAAGACGATGACGACGGCGGACTCGAGCAGCATGACCACGGTCAACACTTTCGCGGAAAGGTCGATGCGGTTGTACGCCAACACGGTGGTGATGGCAATGATGCCGAGCCCGTACCAGTACCAGGGGACATCCGGACCGTTGAGGGTGTTCACCACAAAGCTCTGCAGCGTCAGTGCGAACAGGGACGGTGCGAAGAACCCGATGAAGACGTACCCCACCAGGGCCAGGAGCGCCCCTCCCAGGCCTGCTGGCTTTCCCAGGCCTGCTGTAACGAAGGAGTAGAAGCCTCCCGGGGCCTCGACGCTCCGGCTCATTTTGACGAAACCTACCGAGAAGATCAGCAGCATCAGGGTCACCAGAAGGTAGATGCCCGGAGCAGTGTGGCCGCTGAAAAGGAGCAGCACGGGCAGGGTGCCCGCGACGGTGGTCAGCGGGGAGGAGAAGGCGAGCACGTTCATCACGAGCTCGCCCACGCCCATGTTTCCGCTGAGCTTGGCGTCCTGGGTTTGGGTCGGCGTTATCGTCGTACCTTTTGTTGTGCTTGACATGTAATCCTCGTCACTCAAGTTGTAGTGCAGAATCACACTACCGACGCGGATTGTGGGAGCACTGTACCAGCTTGGGACACGATTTTTGGAGCAGCTGGACCCAGCTTTTTCAGGTCAACGACGTCGTTGAGCGGCTGGCCTGTCTTCCAGTTCAGCAGGTTCCGTGCAAAGCAGTCCACCACCCGGCCACGCCATCCGATCAGGTCGCCTGAGGCATGGGGGGACACCAGGATGTTGTTGCGGCTCCACAGCGGGTTTTCCGCTGCCAATGGTTCATGTTCAAAGACATCCAAGGCTGCTGCACCCAAATGTCCTGCGTCGATGGCGTCGAGGAGATCCTGTTCCACCACTACAGCGCCGCGGCCAACATTGACCAATCGGGCGCCCTGCCGCATTCTGTCGAACCGGGCCGCGTTAAACAGGCCCCGGGTCTCCCGGGTCAGCGGAAGCGTCAAGACCACATCCTGGGCCTCCCCGAGGAGTACGTCGAGGTCGTCGAAAGACGCGATGGCCCCAAGCTGCGCGTCGTCCCGGGCAGTCCTGCCTACGACGGTCACATCCATGCCTGCCGCGCGCAGCAAGAGGACCGTTTCCCGCCCCACCGGCCCCGGGCCAACTACAAGGACCTTTCGGTCCAGCAGCGGCTCTGTTTCGCGGTGCTGCCATATTCGCCCCCGCTGAAGTTCTATGGTGCGGCGCAGGTCCTTGGTGAACATCAACAGTACGCCCAGGACCCACTCTGCAATGGGCCGCTCGCACACCCCCCGCGAGTTGCTGACCAGGATGTCGCTGTTGATGATCTCATCGGTCATGAGGCTGTCGACGCCGATGCTGGACGTGTGAATCCACCGCAGTTCCCCGGGGCCTACTTCGCGCAGGAGCTTGGTGCGGAAATCGTTAAGGAACAGTATTTGAGTTCCGGGCTGGGCAGCCCGGAACTCATCTGCCGTTCGAACGACGACGACCTCGGCCTCCTCATCCAAGCGCTCTAGAGGAGGAACCGGGCGGCCCTCCTGGACAATCACCATCACTTTTGGTCGTGACACGCCGTCTCCTTCCGGGCCGTTCCCGCAGGAACTGCCCTCAATCCTTTGTTCGTGATTGCGGCTGTTTACCAGCCGCCCTGCCAACCGCTCATCAGGCCATAGGGCAGCCGTTGCGGCTCCTCATCCGGCAAGCCCTTCAGGAAGTCAAAATCACAGCCCTCGTGCGCCTGGTTGACGTGGTCTATGAAGAGGCGCCCGTATCCGCGCCGGTACTTTGGCTCGGGGAGCTTGAGTCCGGCGAGCCGGGCTTCGATCTCCTCAGCGGGGAGGTCCAGGTCCAGGCGCTGGTTCTCCACGTCCAGCACGATCGGGTCTCCGTCGCGGACAATTGCAAGCGGTCCGCCCACGGCAGCCTCCGGCGAGACATGCAGCACGGTCGTACCGAACGCGGTCCCGCTCATCCGGGCATCGGAAATGCGGACGATGTCGCGCACTCCCCTGCGCAGCAGCTTCTGCGGAATGGGAAGCATGCCCCATTCGGGCATGCCGGGCGCTCCGACTGGGCCGCTGTTGCGCAGCACCAGCACAGAGTCCTCTGTGATGTCCAGGTCCGGGTCGTCGATCCTGCGTCCGAGGTCGTAGATGTCCTCGAAAACCACGGCAGAGCCTTTGTGCTGCAACAGGTCCTTGGACGCAGCGCTCCGTTTGATCACCGCCCCGTTCGGGGCCAGAGAGCCGCGGACGACGGCGATGCCTCCTGAGGCATCGAATGGCGCCTCCAGCGTACTTACGACGGCGCCGTCCGGCTCGGGTGCCGAACTAAAGCCTTTCTCCAGGGACTCGCCGGTGACGGTGATCGCGTCCTTGTTGAGCAGCGGTGCCAGGGCTTTAAGCACCGTGGGAATACCGCCTGCCTGGAACAATTGCTGTACAAGGTATTCCCCGGAGGGGCGGACGTTAACTATGCGCGGTGTCCGCTGCGAGATCTCGTGGAATCGGTCCAGCTGCAGTTCGTAACCCACCCTCCGGGCGAGCGCAAGGAGATGTACAACGGCATTGGTTGAACCGCCCACGGCCATGAGCAGTGTGATGGCGTTGTCGAAGGCTTCCTTCGTCAGCACCTCGCTGGGTTTTGGACCCTGCGACAACGCCATTTCCACTGCCCTGCGGCCGGTCGCTTCGGCTGCTGCGGCGCGACGCGCGTCGACTGCAGGGATGGACGCGGTGCCGGGCAGGCACATGCCGAGTGCCTCAACAAGGGACGTCATGGTGGATGCTGTGCCCATCTCGCTGCAGTGTCCGGCAGAAGGCTTCGCGGCCGACTCAAGTTCGTCAAAGTCTGCCTCTGTGATTTTGCCTGCCCGCAGTTCGTCCGCGTACTTCCACGTATCCGTGCCAACCCCGAGCTGCTTCCCCCGGAAGTGCGCAGGCTCCTGCGGCCCACCGGTCAACATGATGGTCGGGATATCGGCACTGGCTGCGCCCATCAGCTGGGCGGGAACAGTCTTGTCACAGCCTCCCAGCAGCACTATTGCGTCCAGTGGGTAGGCGCGAATGGATTCCTCTACGTCCATTGCCATCAGGTTGCGGAACTGCATTGCGGAGGGCTTCATGAGGCTCTCGCCCAAAGAGATGGTGGGGAACTCAAGCGGCAGGCCGCCGGCTATAAGGACACCACGCTTCACCGCCTCAGCAAGCAGCTTGAAGTGGATATTGCAGTTGACCAACTCGGACCATGAATTCGCAATCCCGACAACAGGCCTGTCCTTAATGGCAAACCGTGAGAAGCCTTCGGCCTGAATGGCCGTGCGGTGCACGAATCCTGTGAGGTCGTGCGGCGCGAACCAGCGCGCGCTGCGAAGGTCGTTGTACTTCGACTCTGGCATATCTTTCAAAGCTCCTTGGCTTGTCTGAGTTTTGTGAGGTGTTGGCGAGGCAGTTATGCGGCGGAAGTGCCGCCGTCGAACGCCATGCTGGTTCCGGTCGCGAACGTGCCCTCGACCGCAAGAAAGTAGATGGCAGCGGCAACTTCTTCCGGGTCCGCGAGGCGGCTCAGCGGCACAGTGCTTTCTTTCTGCTGCAGAGCCAGGACCGGGTCCGGTTCCGCATCCAACCCAGCCCGCAGCATGGGCGTGTCAATTGGGCCTGGGCAGACGGCATTGACGCGGACATCGGGCGCCAGTTCCAGAGCCAGCGCCCTGGTGAGTCCCACCACGCCGGCCTTGGCCGCGCAATAGTGGGCCAATCCGGGAACTCCCATGGCAGCGAGGTCCGAAGCGACATTTACTATGGCCCCTCCCCCGGACTTCCGCATGTGGAGGCCGGCTTCCCGCGCGACGTAGAACGTGCCGGAGAGGTTGGTGTCCAGCACCTCATGCCAGCGGTGCTCATCCAAGTCCTGGAGGGGAACGTAGCTGGCAACCCCGGCAGCGTTCACGGCCACGTCGAGGCCACCGAGGGAATGGATCGCCCCGCGGACCCCGTTCCTGACGGATTCGGCGTCGGCGACGTCGGTTACCACCGCGTGCGCACCGCCGTCGATCTCTTCGACAACGCGCCGGAGTTCCGCCGGCCGTCGGCCCAGCAACGCCACCCGGGCACCACGCTGGGCGAAAAGCTTGGCCGTCGCTTCCCCGACGCCGGACGTGGCGCCCGTGATGAGTACCCGGAGGGGTTCCGTTCGGGTCTTACGCTTGCGGTCCATCATTGTCGACGGGCTCCTTTGCTGGCGTGGGCTGATGTTACGTACCACTCCATCAGCGCAAGGCTGCCGCCGGATGTCTCACATTGAGACACAGCGCACACCCTCCGCGTTCTTAGGCTGATCGCAGATGCCGCCACAGTCGGCACGCTACCGCCTGAGGGCGGCAAGACTAAGGAGTCCTCTTGGAACAGAAAAACCGCATTGGGGTTGGCCTTGTATCGGTGGGGTGGATGGGCCGCCTGCATTCCCGCGCCTACCTCGCCACCAGGCAGTTCTTCCCGGAACTGCCGCGGCACCCCGAGCTTGTGATCGCCGCTGATCCCGACGACGCCGGCCGTCAGCACGCCGAGGATGCGCTCGGTTATAGGGAGACGGCCACGGACTACCGCAAGGTCCTCGAAAACCCGGACGTGGATGTTGTATCCATCTGCTCCCCCAACTTCCTGCACCATGAGATAGCCCTTGCCACCATCGAAGCCGGCAAGCATTTCTGGATCGAGAAGCCGATGGGCCGCAGCGCGCAGGAGTCCCGGGAGATAGCCCAGGGCGCCGAAGCCGCAGGACTCATCACATCGGTAGGGTTCAACTACCGGCACGCACCGGCCGTGGCAGAAGCCCGGCGGCTCATCCGGTCCGGCACTCTCGGCCGGATCACCAACGTGCAGATCCGCCTCCTCACCGGCTATGCCTCGGACCCCACCCAGGTCTTTACATGGCGGTACGAGCAGGCGCGCGCGGGCTCCGGCGTGCTGGGCGACGTCCTCAGCCATGGGTTCGACCTGGCCCAGTTCCTGGTTGGCCGGATCACTTCCCTGAATGCCGTCACCGAGACGTTCATCAAGGACCGACCGTTGCCCGCCGGCAACTCCTCCAATTCCTTCGACATGGGCCAGGCGTCCGACGTCACCCGCGAGGTGGAGAACGAGGACTACACCGCCATGCTCGCCCGCTTCGAGGGCGGCGCAATCGGTATGTTCGAATCCACCCGCGTCGCGATCGGGCCGCACGCCGAATACATCATCGAGGTTTACGGCACGGAAGGATCCCTGCGCTGGAACTTCGAACGGATGAACCAGCTGGAACTCGCCACGGACCGCAGCGGCTACCGCACCATCATGACTCCTCCCACATTCGGGGAGTTTGGACGCTTCCAGCCCGGTCCGGGCCCTGGTATCGGGTTCAACGACCTCAAGACCATCGAGGCTGCCCTGTTCCTGCGGTCGGTGGCCGAAGGCAGGCAGCTCGGACCCTCCGCGGCCGACGGCTGGTCCGCATCCGAACTGGTGGATGCATCGCTGCGCAGCGCTGGCTCCGGCGGCTGGATTGAGATTCCGGAAGTTACAGGTCACACGACCTACCAGGCCTGAGCACCTGGGTTCCCAGGCTGCTGAGCTCTCCTGAACAAGGAAAGGGAGGCCGGATCACAAGGAAGGGAGGCCGGATCGTGATGATCCGGCCTCCGTTTTTTATGTTCTGGCTGCCTCAACGAAGTCCTTGTTCAGGTTGAACCACTCCGCGGCGGTGGCCAAATCCTTGTCTCCCCTGCCGGACAAGTTCACGATCACAACTTTGTGGCCCGCTTCGGCAGCGGCGCCGCCCTCAGCCGCCAGCCGTTGACCCACCTTAATGGCACCGGCGAGTGCGTGAGCGGACTCGATGGCAGGAATGATTCCCTCGGTGCGGCACAAAAGACCGAACGCTTCCATAGCTTCCGCATCCGTAATCGGCTCGTACTTGGCGCGCCCAATGTCGGCGAGGTAGGAGTGTTCCGGCCCGACGCTGGGGTAATCCAGTCCCGCAGAAATGGAATGCGATTCGATAGTTTGGCCGTCGTCATCCTGCATAAGGTAAGACCGGGCCCCGTGCAGCACGCCCGGCAGTCCGAGCGTGATTGGGGCCGCGTGCCGGCCCGTCTCGACGCCGGCCCCGCCGGCCTCAAAGCCGTGGATCCCCACGGCAGGGTCGTCCAGGAAGGCGTGGAAGATGCCGATGGCGTTGGACCCACCGCCGATGCAGGCACAAACCGCGTCCGGCAGCCGGCCGGTCCGTTCCAACACCTGGCTACGTGCCTCATCGCCGATGACCTGGTGGAAATACCGGACCATCGCCGGGAATGGGTGGGCGCCCGCTGCCGTGCCCAGCATGTAGTGGGTGTTATCAACGTTCGCCACCCAGTCCCGGAGGGCATCGTTAATGGCATCTTTAAGAGTCTGGGAACCCGTGGCGACCGGGATGACGGTGGCGCCCAGGAGCTCCATCCTTGCCACGTTCAGCGCCTGACGACGGCAGTCCTCGGCGCCCATATAGACGACGCAGTCGAGGCCAAGTAGGGCTGCCGCTGTTGCACTGGCCACACCGTGCTGGCCTGCGCCCGTCTCGGCGATAACACGTGTCTTGCCCATGCGCTTGGCAAGGAGTGCTTGGCCCAGCACATTGTTGATCTTGTGCGAGCCGGTATGATTCAGGTCCTCCCGCTTCAGGAAAATCCGGACCCCTCCGGCGTGCTCTCCAAAGTTCCTGGCCTCGGTCAGGGGCGAAGGCCGACCGGCATAGTTCTTGTTCAGGTCTGCGATTTGTGCGGCGAAGCCCGGATCGGCCTTCGCCCTTTGGAACGTGTCGTCAAGCTCGTCGAGGGCAGCGATCAGTGACTCGGGCATCCAGCGTCCGCCGTATGCTCCGAAGTAGGGTCCGGGGGCGTAACGCAGCGAGGCGCCATCCTCTAAGCAATCATTGGCCTGGTCATCGCCAGAGCTGGCTGCTGGAACATGCGCCACTAGTCTTACCATCCTTCGTCATTCTGGTGGATGATGCCCGGCACCAGTCACCCGCACGGCATGCGGGTGAATGGTGCCGCAGACCCATCCCCACCCTCGGCCCGCAGCGCCGGTTTTGCGCTACCTCGCGAAGCGGAACAGCTTCTTGTTGGCGAACTCCAGCATGCCGACCTTGCCAAGCTCCCGTCCGTAACCCGATTTCTTGACGCCACCGAACGGAACGTCCGCACCGCTGAGGTCGTAGGCGCCGACGAACACCATCCCGACGTCGAGCTGGTTGCCGACTCGCTCGGCGCGGTCAAGGTCGTCGCAGATCACCACCGATCCCAGGCCGTAGGGCGAGGAGTTGGCAAGCTTGATCGCTTCCTCGTCACTGCTGACCTTGTACAACTGTGCGACAGGTCCGAAGAGTTCCTCGCTGTAGACGTCCATGGACGGGGTGATGTTGGTGATCACCGTCGGGGTGTAGACATTTCCCTCGGGCTGGTTGTTGCCCACCAGGATTTCGGCGCCCTGCTCCAGGGCACCCTGCACTTGTGCGGTCAGGAACCTGGTGGCCGAATCCGACGAGAGCGGGCCGAAATCACCGTTCTCGTAGGACTGGCCGGCAATCGCAGTCTTGAACTTCTCCGAGAATTCGTCGAAGTACTTGTCCATCACCACGATCCTCTTGGAACCGTTGCAGGACTGGCCGGTGTTTCCCATACGGCCCATGACGGCCTTCCTAACCGCGACGTCAACATCGTCCGTGTCGAGCACCAGGAACACGTCAGCCCCGCCAAGTTCAAGGACGCACTTCTTCAATGCCCGTCCGGCCTGCTCACCCACAATGGCGCCT